>JAKCCP010000178.1 GCA_021841985.1 Pseudomonadota bacterium
TCGGCGAGCAGGGTCGCGCGGATCGCCGCCCGCGCGGCGATGGCATCGGCGCGGCGGGAGCGGGCGTCGCGCGGCATGGCAAGCCCTTCCATCACGTAGCTGAACTGATTGGTATCGACCAGGACGGCGGCCGCCGGGGCATGAAAATCCTCGACATAGACGCGGTCGGGGCGGGGCAGACGGGCGGTGGCGGGAATCCTCTCCGCGGCGCATCCGGCGAGAGCCGTGGCCACGAGGGCGAGAAGCCGGCGCCGCGCGATCATTTCCTGCTACCCTCCGAACCCGCCATTCATCACGAGCGACAAGGCGCCGATCGCGCCCCAGGCGAGCAGCAAGGCCGCAGCAGCGAAACCGGCGTTCCACACCGTGCTCACCCGCCACGGCGAGACATGGAGCCAGCGCGCGGTGGTGATCGCGCTCGCCGACATCGGCGTCACCGAGACCGCGAGCGCCCAGCCGAGCATGCAGGCGAAAGCGAGGGCGGCGGGGGCGACGCCGAGGGCCGCCGGCGCCGGGATCGCGGCGCCGATCAGGGCGACGACGGCGATCGGGTTGAGCCCGATCTGGCCGGTCAACATGAGGAGAGGCGGCACCGCGAACGGGATCACGAGCGGCGGCAAGCCGCCGAGATGCGGCGCCAGTCCCCCCCCCGGCAAGGCGCCGCCCAGCGCCACCCCCATGAAGCCGGAGGCGCCGAGAACCAAGGCTTCGGCGCGAAACGCCGGCGCGCGGGCGATGAAACGCCGCCCGCGGCGGAACAGCCAGGCCGGCAAGGCAGGCGCGCCGGGGATGGGGCCGAGCCGCGCGATGCCGCCAAGCGTCTGCACCCCGACCCAGATCAGCGCCACCAGCGGCACCACCAGCGTCACCGCCGCGATCACCCCGCCACCGAGGACGGCATTGGCGGCCTCGGCCAGCACCATGACCAGCCCGACCAGGCCGATCAGCCGCAAAGGCTCCGCCCAGCCACCGGCCGCGACCGGCGTTGCCGCCCGCTCCCGCTCTCCCCGCCAGCGCCAGCGATCCTCCGCCCAGCCGAGCGCCATCATCATCAGCGCGACCCCGAGGCCGAGCGGCATCAGTAAGCGCATCGGCGCCGCCGGCACCGCCGTCGTCACCACCGCGGTCATCACGTTGAGCGGATTCCAGGCATTCACCGTGCAAAACCCACGATTGATCGCGAGCATCATGCGCCGCGCGCGCAGCGTCCCCGCCGGCCCCTCGGCGCGCGCCCGGCTGACCATGGCGCCGAGCAGATCGATCGCGCCATACGAGAGGATGAGGCCAAAAAGATGGCCGCCCACGGTCAGCGCAGCATAGCGCCGCCCCGGCGGCTGCGCCACAAGATGCCGCCCCGAGCGGCGAAAGAGCGGGCTGGTTTCGGCCGCGTCGCGCAAGGCGCCGAGCGCGAAATAGAACGCCGCCAGCGCCGCGCCACGCCGCCATCCGGCGACGAACACGCCGAGCGGCGCGACCCCATGGCGGGCGGCGAGCACGATGCCGAGGCCGCCGGCGGCCGAAAAGCCGAGCAGCACGAGGCGGGCATAGCGGCGCTGGCGCGGCCATTCCAGGGCGAGAAACAGCAGCAGGAACAGCCCCGCGGCGTCGCCGGCGAGAGGCAACCCGGCGATCTCGGAGGCCAGCGTTCCAAGCCAGACCAGCGCATAGCAAACGCCGCTCGGCGGCAGGACAGCGCGAGCGGCGGCAAAAGGCGGTGGCGCGGCGCCCATCAGAGCGGGCGCCGCTGGCGTCCGACGCTCAGTGCGCGACCCAGCCGCCGTCGATCGAAAGCGGCACGCCGGTGATGGTTTTGGCGCCGTCCGAGCAGAGGAACACCGCCAGCGCGCCAATCTCCTCGGGGGTCGAGAAGGTCAGCATCGGCTGGGTTTCGGCGAGCATCGCCTTTTTCTCCTGCTCGACGCTGGTGCCGTTCTGCTTGGCGCGATCCTCCAACTGCTTCTGCACGAGCGGCGTCAGCACCCAGCCCGGGCAGATGGCATTGGCGGTGACGCCGTCATTGGCGGCTTCGATCGCGACCACCTTGGTGAGGCCGACGATACCGTGCTTGGCCGCGACATAGGCCGCCTTGTGCGGGCTCGCGACCAGGCCATGGGCGGAGGCGATGTTGATGATCCGCCCCCAGCCTTTCTGTTTCATCGCCGGCAGCGCCGCGCTGATCGCGTGAAACGCCGCCGAGAGATTGATCGCGATGATCGCGTCCCATTTCTCGGCGGGAAATTCCTCCACCGCGGCGACGAACTGGATACCGGCGTTGTTGACCAGGATGTCGAGCCCGCCGAGGGTCTTTTGCGCCTCGGCGACCATGCCGCGGATTTCCGCGGGCTTGGTCATATCGGCGCCCGAAAACGCGGTTTTGACCGAAAATTCGGCGGCGGTATCGCTGACCAGCTTGTCGATCGTGGCCCGATCGCCGAGGCCGTTGAACAGGATATGCGCGCCGCCCGCGGCCAGCGCGCGGGCGATGCCGAGACCGATCCCGCTGGTCGAGCCGGTGACCAGCGCCACCTTGCCTTTGAGACTCATGCGATTTTTCTCCTTGATGGTGAATTTGGATGGGCTCAGCGGGCGAGATAATCGTGCAGAACCTTGCCGTAGGGCAAGGTGAGGTCGGCGACCAGGTGGCGGCCGTACAGCACTTTCCGCACCGGCAGATCGGCGACCCGGCAATTGACATGGGCGACGAGATCGAGCCGCGCCGGCCCGCCCCAGGCGCCCTTCACGGTGATGTCGGAGAGGTGGTAGCCGATCAGTTCGGCGATCCGCGGCGAGCCATCGATATGGGGGATGAATTTGAGATTGACGTTGAGCTTCTCCATCTCCGTCTTCACCTGCGCGTGATCGAGCCCGAGATCGGGGTATTTATAGGCCATGGTGCCCATGGCGACGCGGATATCGTCGTAATGCAGGGTGCCGGTCAGGGTGTCGTGGATGATGCGGAGATCGGGCTGGCCGATTTTTTTCGGAAACCCCCAGATTTCGCGCCCGCCAGTGGTCGGCGCCTCGTCATCCAGATACATCTGGGCGCTATAATTACAGGGGGTTCCGTTCCATTTCGCGGCGATGCCGCAGCCGCTTTCCTGGTAACTCCCGAAACCGGACGAATCCGGCATTTTCATCCATTCGAAAAACACGTGGTTGCCATCCGGCTCCAGCGGCTCGGGCAGCATGGCGCGGATGGCCTCCGGGTCGCTTTCATAATGGATGACCAGATATTCGCGGTTGATGAAACGATAGGGCCCTTTGGGATAGCTCGGGCTCGCGAGCGGCATGGAGGAAGAGGCGAGGATCTCGTCGCGGGTCATAGCGGCTCCTTCGGAAATGATCCCCTGCAATAAGGGCTTTTCGCGCCGCCATAACAGCGGCAAGGGGCGAAAACCCGCTCACATTACGGCGAGGGAGCGGGCGGGGGCGCCGGCTTCCAGGCAGCGAGCAGGTAATTGATCGCGACATCGCGGCTCAGGCGAAACCGCTGGCGGAGCGGATCGAAGCTCATCCCGGCGAGATCGAAGAGGCCGAGCCCGGCGGCGCCGAGCCCGTCCTCGATCTCCGCCGGCGTCAGAAAGCGCCGCCAGTCATGCGTCCCCGGCGGCACCCAGCCGAGCACGTATTCGGCGGCGAATTTGCCGAACAGCAGCGACCGCTTCGTGCGGTTGAGCGTCGACAGGACGAGAACCCCGCCCGGGGCGAGGCGGGCGGCGATCTCGGCCAGGAAGCGGCGCGGCTCGGGCACGTGCTCGATCACCTCGAAGGCGGTGATGGCGTCGAACATCTCGCCTTCGGCACCGAGCCTGGCGAGGCTGCCGAGACGATAGCGGAGCGAGAGATTCCGCCCCTCGGCGTGGCGGCGGGCGGCGATGAGCACGGCCTCGCTGGCGTCGAGGCCGGTGACGTCGTGGCCGGCGCCGGCCAGCGCCTCGGCGGCGAGCCCGGCGCCACAACCGACATCGAGCACGCGGAGGGCGCGCCCGCCACATCGCTCGCGAAACCGCGCCAGCGCCCATTCAACGCGGATCCCGTTCATCCGATGCAGCGCCCGCATCGGCCCGGCCGGATCCCACCAGGTCTCGGCGAGTGCCGCGAAGCGCGCGATCTCGGCGGGCGAGACGTTGTCCGCTTGGGGCTGGTCCGCTTGGGGCCGGCCGGTTTCTTCGCTCTGCATGTTGCCTCTCCTCGGTGAGGGCTTTATGTGATCCCCGCCGAGACGGCAAACCGCGCGCCGCGTTTGAGCCGGCCGGCCGTTCCCCGGGGGAGAGATGGCTCGCATCGTCATGAAGTTCGGCGGCACCTCGGTCGCCGATCCGGAGCGCATTCGCAATGCCGCCGCCCGCGTCAAGCGCGAGGTCGAGGCCGGAAACGAGGTCGCGGTCGTGGTCTCGGCGATGGCCGGCGCAACCAACCAGCTCGTCGCCTGGTGTCAGGAGCTGTCGCCGCTGCATGACGCCCGCGAATACGATACCGTGGTCGCGACCGGCGAGCAGGTGACGAGCGGCCTCCTCGCCATCGCCTTGCAGCATGTCGGCATCGAGGCGCGCTCCTGGCAGGGCTGGCAGATTCCGATCAGAACCGATGGCGCGCATGGCAAGGCGCGGATCGATGCGATCGAGGGCGCCGAGCTGATCCGGCGGATGCGCGACTTGCGCCAGGTCGCGGTGGTCACCGGGTTTCAGGGGCTGGGGCCGGATCATCGCGTCACCACCCTCGGGCGCGGCGGCTCGGACACCTCGGCCGTCGCGCTGGCGGCGGCGCTGGCGGCCGATCGCTGTGACATCTATACCGATGTCGAGGGGGTCTTCACCACCGATCCGCGCATCGTGGCAAAAGCCCGCAAGCTCGATAAAATCGCCTATGAGGAGATGCTGGAACTCGCCTCGGTCGGCGCCAAGGTGCTGCAAACCCGGAGCGTCGAGCTGGCGATGAAGGAAAAAGTCCGGGTGCAGGTGCTCTCCAGCTTCACCGACGCGCCCGGCACCCTGGTCGTGGATGAGGACGAAATCGTGGAAAAAGCATTGGTCGCCGGCATCGCCTATTCGCGCGACGAAGCCAAGATCACCATCCGCCGGGTGCCCGACCGGCCGGGCATCGCGGCGGCGATCTTCGGCCCGCTCGCGGGTGCTGCGATCAATGTCGACATGATCGTGCAAAACGTCGCCGCCGACGGCACCACCGACATGACGTTCACCGTTCCCAAGGCCGACCTGCCGCGCGCCGAGGCGACGCTCGCCGGGATCAAGGACGCGATCGGCTATGCCGAGATCACCGCCGATCGCGATGTCGCCAAGGTCAGCGTGGTCGGGGTCGGCATGCGGAGCCACGCCGGCGTCGCCAGCACCATGTTCCGCACCCTCGCCGAGAAGGGGATCAACATCCAGGTGATCTCGACCAGCGAAATCAAGGTGAGCGTGCTGATCGGCGCGGAATATATCGAACTCGCGGTGCGCGCCCTCCATACCGCCTACGGCCTCGATGCCGCCTGACATCACCCCCCCGGAGTCCGCCGCTTCGGCGCCATCCGCCGAACTCGCCCGGCTGTTCGCGCGCGGCGCCGCCTTTCTCGGCGCCCGCGTCCCCATTCTCGGCGGTGCGATGAGCTGGGTGAGCGAGCGCCATCTGGTTGCCGCGATCTCCAATGCCGGCGGCTTCGGCGTCATCGCCTGCGGCGCCATGGGGCCCGATCTGCTCGCCGCCGAGATCGCCGGCACGAAGGCGCTGACGGACAAGCCCTTCGGCGTCAACCTGATCACCATGCATCCGGCGCTCGATCGGCTGATCGCGGTGACGCTGGCGTCCGGCGTCAAGCATATCGTGCTCGCCGGCGGCATCCCGCCGGGAGGCGCGATCCGCGCGATCAAGGAAGGCGGGGCGCGGGCGATCTGTTTCGCCCCGGCGCTGTCGCTGGCGCGGCGGCTGGTGCGCCTCGGCGCCGATGCGCTGGTGATCGAGGGGTCGGAGGCCGGCGGCCATATCGGCCCGGTCTCGCTCACCGTTCTGGCGCAGGAAATCCTGCCCCATGTCACCGAGGTGCCGGTGTTCGTCGCCGGCGGGATCGGCCGCGGCGAGGCGATCCTTGCCTATCTCGAAATGGGCGCCGCCGGCGCGCAGCTCGGCACCCGCTTCGTCGCCAGCGTCGAATCGATCGCCCATCCCCGCTTCAAGGCGGCCTTCGTGCGTGCCAATGCCCGCGACGCGGTGCCATCGGTGCAGCTCGACGAGCGTTTCCCGGTGATCCCGGTGCGCGGTCTCGTCAATGAGGGCACACGGCGCTTTCTCGCCCATCAGAGCGCGGTTCGCGACCGCTTTCTCGCCGGCGAACTCTCGCGCGAGGCGGCGCAGCTCGAGATCGAGCATTTCTGGGCCGGCGCCTTGCGACGCGCGGTGATCGAGGGCGATGTCGAGACCGGGTCGGTGATGGCCGGCCAGTCGGTCGGCATGGTCGGCGCCATCCAGCCGATCGCCGAGATCATCGCCGAACTCGAGACCGAGGCCACGGCCGCGCTCGCCGCGCGCCTGGCGCGAGCGGCCCCATCGCCGCCGGGGGAATGATCTGGCGCTGGGCACCCGGCGCATGACCGCCGGCGCCATGAGCCGGCGCCTGCTCGCGCGGCTCCGCGAATTGATGGCGCGGAGTGCGGCGCCCCTCTCCGAACTCGCCGCCGTCATCGCCGCCGAGATGGTGAGCGAGGTGTGTTCGATCTACGCCCTTCGCCCGGGCGAGGTGCTGCAATTGGTGGCGACGCACGGGTTGCGTCCGGAGGCGGTGGGGCGGACGCGGCTCCGCATCGGCGAGGGGCTGGTCGGGCTTTCGGCGGCGACCGGCGAGACTCTCAATCTTCCGGATGCGCAGAACCACCCCGCCTTCGCCTATCGCCCGGAAACCGGCGAGGAGCCCTTCGCCGCCCTGCTCGCGGTGCCGGTGCGGCGGGCCGGGCGGATGCTCGGCATCGTCGTGGTGCAGAACCGGGCGGCGCGGCTCTATGCCGAGGACGAGGCGGAAACCCTGGAAACGGTCGCCATGCTGCTTGCCGAGCCGCTCGCCGCGATGGCCGCGGGCGAGCCCGGGGGCGAGGATCTGGCGACGACGCTGCCGCGGCATTTCGTCGGCACGGCCCTGGTTGCCGGCCTCGCCATCGGGAGCGTGGTGGTGCATGGGCTGCGCCCGGCGCCGACGCGGCTGCTCGCGGACGATCCGGCGCAAGAGCAGGCGCGGCTCGCGCAAGCGGTCGCACGGATGCGCCGCGGGATCGACCAGTTGATCGCAGCCTCCGGCGATCTTCCGGTCGCGGCGACGACGCGCGACGTCCTGGAGGCGTATCGGCTGGTCGCCGAGGATGCCGGCTGGCTGCGGCGGGTCGCCGAGCGCATCGCGGCCGGGCTTTCGGCCGAGGCGGCGGTGCAGCGGGCGGCGAGCGAGGTGCGCGAGCGCATGCGCCGCATCAATGATCCTTATCTTCGCGAGCGTGTCGCCGATATCGAGGATCTCGCCGAGCGGCTGCTCGCGGCCCTCGATGCCGGCGCGCCGCCGCCGCCGGTGCCGCCGGGGGCGATCCTGCTGGCGCGGCGGCTGGGGCCGGCGCATCTGCTCGACTGGCACGGGCGCGGCATCGCCGGGGTGGTGGTCGAGGAGGCGAGTGCCGCCGGACATGCGGCGATCATCGCCCGGGCGCTGGCGCTCCCCATGCTCGGCGGCGTGCGCGATGCGGTGGCGGCGGCCGAGCCGGGTGATCTCGCGATCCTCGATGGCGATGAGGGGCATCTGATCCTGCGCCCGTCCGAGGATCTGCGTCTCGCCTATTTGCGCGCCGCCCACGACCGCGCCGCGCGCGCCCTGGTCTGGGCCGGCCTCGCCGGGGCGCCGGCGCGGAGCCGCGACGGGACACCGCTCCGGCTGATGATCAATGCCGGCCTCACGCAGGAACTGGCGGCGCTCGACCGCGTCGGGGCCGAGGGGATCGGCCTCTTTCGCACCGAGATCGCGATGCTGGCGCGCGGCCGTTTGCTCGATGTCGCCGAACAGGCGGCACTTTACGCCCGGGTGCTGGACGCCGCGGCGGGGCGGCCGGTGCTGTTTCGCACCCTCGATCTCGGCGGCGACAAGCTGTTGCCCGATGCCGGCGCGGTGACCGCCGAGAACCCGGCGATGGGCTGGCGCTCGCTCCGTGTCGGGTTGGACCGCCCGGCGCTGCTCAGGCGGCAATTGCGGGCGCTGCTGCTGGCCGCGGCAGGGCGGCCGCTTTCGGTGATGTTCCCGATGGTCGCGACGGTCGCCGAATTCGCCGCCGCCAAGGCGCTCCTGCTCGCCGAGCGAGAGCGGGTGCGCCCGGCCCCGGCGCGGCTTTCGATCGGCAGCATGATCGAGGTGCCGGCGCTGCTCTGGCAGATCGACGGCCTGCTCGCCGCGGCCGATTTCGTCTCCGTCGGCTCGAACGATTTGATGCAGTTCCTGTTCGCCGCCGATCGCGGCGCGCCGGCCTTGATCGGGCGCTATGACATTCTCTCGTCACCGGTTTTGACCCTCCTGGAGGCGCTGGCGCGCCGCGCCGCCGCCGCGCTCGTGCCGCTTTCGCTCTGCGGCGAGGCCGCTGGCGAGCCGCTGGTGGCGCTGGTTCTGGCGGCGCTCGGGATCACCACGCTCTCGATGAACGCCGCCGCGGTCCTGCCGGTGAAGGCGGCGCTGGCGGCGGTGGATCTGGCGGCGTTCCGCGCCGTTCTGGAGACGCTGCGTCGTCAGGCCGGCGATGCCGCGAGCCTGCGCGGCCCGCTCGAGATCTGGGCGCGGGAGCATGACGTGCCGATTTGATCGGCTTCGACGCGCGGCGACTGGCAGGCAGGCCATCCAACGTGATTTTTTGGCGGAAAATGCCGACGATCTGCAACGCATGATTGATTCGACGCCGGAGAGCAATTGCGGCATGATGACGACTCGGATCATGACGGCTTGGATGATGAAAGCCCGGTTTGGGGGCATTCTAGCGGCCTGATGACCGCCGCGGAGGGTGGCGCCCCGTCCGCGATGATCGTGTCACCGCCACCAGAGGGAAGGTGAGGCTTTGGGTAGCGTGCAGTTGGATCGCGAAACCGGACGAGTGGCGGAAACCGCGCCATGACTCGCCCGGAGAGTGACGCGATGGCGGTCGTCGATCGTGCTCCCCCCGGCGTCGGATCGCGGTTGGCGGCGGCGCGGGAGCGAATGGGTTGGGCGCTGCCCGATGTCGCGGCGACGCTCCGCATTCGCGAGCCGCATTTGCGGGCCATCGAGGCCGGACACAGCGCGGAACTGCCGGCCCCGGCCTATGCGATCGGCTTCGTCCGCAGCTACGCGACGCTGCTCGGCCTCGATCCCGATGACATGGCGCGGCGCTATCGCGCCGAACTTGGCGGCGAACACCGCAATACCGATCTGCAATTCCCCGCCCCGGTGCCGGAACGCGGCGTGCCGGCCGGCGCGGTGGTGCTGCTCGGGGCGGTGATCGCGATCGGCGCCTATATCGGCTGGTACCGGCTTTCCGGCGAACGGCCGGCGCCGGAGCCCGTCATGGCCGCACCCGATCGTCTGGTCACGCCGGCGGTGGTCCCGCCGGCCGCGCCGTCGTCCGCCACGGTATCCCCAGCCCCCGGCACGTCCGCCAGCATGTCCGCCAGTACGTCCGCCAGTACGTCCCC
>JAKCCP010000278.1 GCA_021841985.1 Pseudomonadota bacterium
GTCTTGTCCTCGGAACTACGGCAATCCGGGCGCGGCGGGTCGAACCTGCCGCGCCGGGGGCTTTTTCGTCTCGCGCGCCGGCCAGGCTATGCGGCCGGCCACGCGACATCACCGAGCGAAAGCGGCCCATGACACCCGCCGGCTCAGAGCGTGGGCTTTCGTTCAGTGATGTCAACGATCTAAGGGAGCGCGTGGATGCCAACAGGTACGGTGAAATGGTTCAATGCCACCAAGGGTTATGGGTTCATCATGCCCCAGGATGGCGGCAAGGATATTTTCGTGCACATCACCGCGGTGCATGAAGCCGGCCTGCAAGGGCTGAATGACGGCCAGAAACTGTCCTTCGAGATCACCACGGAGCGCGGCAAATCCGCAGCGACCCAGCTCAAATTACTCTGATCGCCGGCTCTGCTCCCCCCGCCCTGGCGGCCGGCTTGTTGCCAGCCCGCCGCATCGGCCCGTCTGAACCGATCTTCTGATCGCACCGTGGCGAACGCCGGGGTGGATATCCTCCGACGGATCGGGCAAGGCTTTTTCGTGGAGCAGTGACCGCGAAGGAAACCATGTTCGCGCCCAGGCGGGACAATGAGGGTTTGCCGATGACGAATATTGTCGAGCCAGATGCTTCCCCTGTCGTGCCTCCTCTTGCCGTGCCTCCTCTTGCCGTGCCCCCGCTTGCCGTGCCCCCTCTTGTCGTGCATTGCCAGGACTGCGCGTTCTGGCTTTCCTTTGGCAAAGAGGCCGGAAGCTGCCGCCGCTTTGCCCCGCCGCCGAGCCAGCACGTCGATGATACCGGCTTCTGGCCGGAGACGCTGGCGGTCAATTCCTGCGGCGAGGGCATCGTCAAGACCGATCCCGGCGTGCCTGGAACGGTATCTTGCGGGGATTGCGCCTACTGGCATCGCCAAAACCCCGACCAGGGGGTGATTCCACTCCGGCGCACCGATCTGCCGGCGGATTGGTGGCGAGCGGCGGGGTTTTGCACCCGCCATGCGCCACGCGCGGAATATCAATCGCAATGGCGCACCGTCACCCGGGCCCATTGGCGCGCGACCCATGTCACCGATCATTGCGGTGAGGGCGCGCGGCGTGTAGCCTCCCCGCCCGGGGAAGAGCCCGGCTGACCAAGGTGTTGCGCCATGTCTCTCGTCACGTGCCGGACATGCGTGTTCTGGAGATCCTTTGGTGCCGCGGAGCCGCTGAACGGCACGTGCCGTCGCCACGCCCCCATGCCCGGCCAACACGTCGACGATACGAGCTATTGGCCGGAGACCGTGGCCGATGATGGCTGCGCCGAGGGGGTTGCGGCGGCTAAAAATCCCGAGAGTTCGGCTCCCGGGCGTTCGGCGATCGTCGCCTGCCTTGACTGTGTCTTTTGGTTCCGGCGCGGCAGCCAGCAGGGGCTGATCCCCGAGCGCCGCGGCGATCTGCCGCGCAGTTGGTGGCACGACGCCGCGTTTTGCGCCCGCAACGCCCCAACCCCGGCAAGCAGCGTGACCCGAGCCCGCTGGCGCGCGACCCATGCCAGCGACGGTTGCGGCGATGGCCAGAGGGCCTGATCAAGAGGGCCTGATCAAGACGGCCTGAGACCAGGGGTCATATTCCCGGCAATGGACGCGACTTTGCTTGACATTGCGGCGAGTTGGTTCACCCTCACCGGCAAGACGACTGAGGATTTGCCTGATGAGCCATCTTGACGCGATCTTTCTCGCCCGTCTCCAATTTGCTTTCACCCTCGGCTTCCACATCGTCTTTCCGGCCTTCTCGATCGGGCTCGCGAGCTACCTCGCGGTGCTGGAGGGGCTTTGGCTGCGCACCGGGCGGCAGGTGTTTCTCGACCTGTTCCATTACTGGATCAAAATATTCTCCATCGGCTTCGCCATGGGCGTGGTCTCCGGGGTGGTGATGTCCTACCAGTTCGGCACCAACTGGGGCAGTTTTTCCGACAAGGCCGGCCCGGTGATCGGGCCGCTGATGGGCTATGAGGTGCTGACCGCGTTCTTCCTCGAATCCGGCTTTCTCGGCGTCATGCTGTTCGGCATGAACCGGGTCGGGCGGGGCCTGCACTTCCTCGCCACCTGCCTCGTCGCCATCGGCACCCTGCTCAGCGCGTTCTGGATCCTCGCGGTCAATTCCTGGATGCAGACCCCCGCCGGCTTCACGACGACACCGGATGGCCGCTTCCTGCCGGCGGATTGGTTGGCGATCATCTTCAACCCGTCCTTCCCCTATCGCTTCGTCCACATGGTGCTCGCGACCTATCTCAGCGTCGCCTTCCTGGTCGGCGCGGTCGGGGCGTGGCATCTGCTGCGCGACCGCGCCAATGAAGGGGCGCGGGTGATGTTCTCCATGGCCCTCTGGATGGCGCTTTTCGTCGCGCCGATCCAGATTTTCGCCGGCGACGCGCATGGCCTCAATACGCTCTTGCATCAGCCGGTGAAGGTCGCGGCGATGGAAGGGGACTGGGTCGATCCGACCGGCGATGAGGGTGACTCCCTGGTGCTGTTCGCCTGGCCGGACGAACAGGCGGCGGCCAACCGCGCCGAGATCGCCATCCCGCATCTCGGCTCGCTGATCCTGACCCATAGCTGGTCGGGCGCGATCAAGGGCTTGCGTGACTGGGCGCCGGCCGAGCGGCCGCCGGTCGCGGTGGTGTTTTATGCCTTCCACATCATGGTCGCGCTCGGCTTTCTGATGGCCGGGGTCGGGCTGCTCGGCGTTTTCCTGCGCTGGCGCGGCCGGCTCTATGACGCGCCCTGGCTGCATCGGATCATGGTCGCGATGGCGCCCTCGGGATTTCTCGCCGTGCTCGCCGGCTGGACGGTGACCGAGGTCGGGCGCCAGCCCTATACCGTCTATGGCCTGCTGCGCACCGCCGATAGCGCCTCGCCGATCGCGGCGCCGGGGGTCGCGACCTCACTGCTCGCCTTCGTCATCGTCTATTTTCTCGTCTATGGCGCCGGCATCGCCTTTCTCCTCCGCCAGATGGCGCGCCCGCCGCTGCCCGGCGAAGGCGGCGTGCCGAAATCGCCATCGCACGCCGCCGGGCTGATGCCGGGCCCGGCCGGCGCGATCGAGGATATCCCGCCCACCGCCGCGGAGTGAACCCCATGGCCGATCTCCTTCCGCTGATCTGGGCCGGATTGCTGGCCTTCGCCATTCTCGCCTATGTCGTGCTCGACGGGTTCGACCTCGGCGTCGGCATCCTGTTTCTCGTCGAGCATGACGAGGCCGATCGCGACGTGATGATGAACACCGTGGCGCCGGTCTGGGACGGCAACGAAACCTGGCTCGTGCTCGGCGGCGGCGGGCTGTTCGCGGTGTTTCCGCTCGCCTACGCGGTGGTGATGCCGGCCCTCTACGCCGCGATCATCGGCATGCTGCTGGCGCTCGTCTTGCGCGGCGTCGCCTTCGAATTCCGCTTCAAGACCCGCACCCGCCTCGGGCGGCGGCTGTGGAACATCGCCTTCACTGCGGGCTCGCTGATCGCCGCGATCTGTCAGGGGCTGGCGCTCGGCGGGCTGGTGCAGGGCGTTCACATCGCCCACCGCGCCTATGCCGGGGGATGGTGGGACTGGGTGACCGGGTTCACCATTCTCTGCGGCCTCGCGGTCGCGACCGGCTATGCGCTGCTCGGCGCGACCTGGCTGATCTGGCGCACCGAGGGCGAATTACAGGCGCGCTGCCGCCGCCATGCCCGCGCCCTCGGCGTCGCCGTGCTGGCGCTGATCGTCGTCGTCAGCCTGTGGACGCCGATGCTCAATCCGCGTTTCATGGCGCGCTGGTTCGCCTGGCCGGAGATCGCGCTGACCAGCCCGGTGCCGATCCTCGTCGCACTTCTCGCCTGGGCGTTCTGGCATGGCCTCTCGCGCCGCCATGACGCAACCCCGTTCCTCGCCGTGCTCGGCTGGTTCGTGCTCTGCTATCTCGGGCTCGGGATCAGCCTCTTCCCCTACATCGTGCCGCCCGACCTCACTCTCTGGCAGGCCGCGGCGCCGCCGGCGAGCCAGGGGTTTCTGCTCGTCGGCGCGGTGGTCCTGGTGCCGATCATTCTCGCCTATACCGCTTATGCCTATTGGGTGTTCCGCGGCAAGGTGCGGCCGGGGATGCATTACCATTGAGGCCGCCATGCCGCGCCGGCTGATCTGGTTCGTCCTGCTCTGGGCGATGGGGGCCGGGGTGAGCCTCGCGGTCGCCTTCGTGCTGCGCTGGGCGCTGCTCGGCCAGGGGTTGTGACGAAACAAAAAACACCCGGAGGAAACCATGTCCGCGACCGCCGCGATCGATGCCGTATTGGAAAAAGCCGTCGCCGCCGGGGATGTTCCCGGGGTCGTGGCGCTGGCCGCCGATGACCGTGGCGTGGTCTATCAGGGCGCGCATGGGCGGCGCGTTCTCGGCGGCGAGGCGGCGATGACGCCGGATAGCGTGTTCTGGATCGCCTCGATGACCAAGGCGGTGACCTCGGTCGCGGCGATGCAGCTCGTCGAGGGAGGCCTGCTCACGCTCGACGCGCCGATCGCGCCGGTTCTGCCCGAACTCGCCGAGCGCCCGGTGCTGGAGGGCTTCGACGCCGAGGGGCGGCCACGCCTCCGCCCGGCGAAGCGGCCGGTGACGCTCCGCCATCTCCTCACCCATACCGCCGGCTTCGCCTATGACATGTGGAACGCCGATATCAAGCGTCTCATGGAACGCGAGAACGTGCCCGGGGTCATTTCCTGCCGTCAGGCGGCGTTGCAAACGCCGCTCACCTTCGATCCCGGCGAGAAATGGCATTATGGCATCAATATCGACTTCGTCGGCCGCGCCGTGGAAGCGGTCTCCGGCCGCTCGCTGCAGGATTATTTCCGCGCCCATATCCTCGACCCGTTGGGCATGGCCGATACCGGCTTCACGCTCGGGCCGGGCCAGCGGGCGCGCCGGGTCGGGATGCATGCGCGTCTCCCCGATGGCGGTCTCGCGCCGATCGATTTCGAGGTGCCGCAGCAGCCGGAATTTTTCATGGGCGGCGGCGGGCTCTACGGCACCGGCGTCGATTATCTCCGCTTCCTCCGCATGCTGCTCGCCGGCGGCGGCCTCGATGGCGCGCGGATCCTAAAACCCGAGACGGTGGCGATGATGGCCGAAAACCAGATCGGCGATCTCCAGGCCGGCGTTTTGCAAACGGTGCAGCCGACCGCCTCCAACGATGTCGATTTCTTCCCCGGCATGAGCCAGAAATGGGGGCTCGGCTTCCTCATCAATAGCGAGGACAGCCGCCACGGCCGCAAGGCCGGCAGCCTCGCCTGGGCGGGGCTCGGCAACACCTATTTCTGGATCGACCGCGAATCCAACCTCACCGGAGTGATCCTGATGCAAATCCTGCCCTTCGCCGACCAGAAGGCCGTCGCGCTCTATGGCGCCTTCGAGCAAGCGCTCTATCAGGGGCGGATGGCGTGAGCGCCGGCATCGCGGCGCTGCTCCACCACGCGACTGAGAGCGGTGGCGTGCCCGGCGCCGTCCTCCTGCTCGGCAACGCCGAGGGGGTGATCGCCGAACTCGCCGCCGGGCGGCGCGCCCAGGGCGGGGCCGCGGCGATGACGCCGGATACCGTGTTCTGGCTCGCCTCGATGACCAAGCCGATCGTCTCGGTCGCGGCGATGCAGCTCGTCGAGGCCGGCAAGCTCGCGCTCGATGAGCCGATCGCGCGGGTTCTGCCGGCGCTGGCCACGCCCCAGGTGCTGGAGGGGTTCGACGATTCCGGCCGGCCACGTCTCCGCCCGGCGACGCGGCCGATCACCCTCCGCCATCTCCTCACCCACACCTCGGGCTTCGCCTATGATTTCGGCAATGCCGACATCTTGCGCTATATCCAAGACAATGATCTGCCGCGCGGCGCCAGCGGCCAGCTCGCCGCCCTCGCCCTGCCGCTGGTCTTCGACCCCGGCGAGCGCTGGGAATACGGCATCAGCACCGACTGGCTCGGCCGCGCGGTGGAGGCGGCGAGCGGCGAGCGCCTCGATGCCTATATCGCCGCCCACATCACCGCGCCGCTCGGGATGGCCGATACCGGCTTCGGCCTCGATCCCGGCCGCGCCGCGCGGGTCGCCGCGATGCATAGGCGCGGCCCCGATGGCGCGCTCGGGGTGATCCCCTTCGCGCCGCCGCCGGCGCCGGAATTCCACGCCGGCGGGCATGGTCTCTATGCCACGCCGCGCGATTATCTGCGTTTTACGCGCGCCTTGCTGCGCGGCGGCGAACTCGATGGCGCGCGCATCCTGAAGGCCGAGACGGTGGCGCGGATGGGGGAAAACCAGATCGGCGATCTCCGGGCCGGCATCGTGCGCAGCGTGATCCCGGAAATGGCGCTCGAAATCCTGCCGCCGCCGGGGATCGATTTCGGCTGGGGGTTCGGTTTTCTCATCAACCGCCAGCCCCTGCCGACCGGGCGCGGCGCCGGCAGCCTGTCCTGGTCCGGGGTCGCCAACACCTATTTCTGGATCGATCCGGGGCAAGATCTCACCGGCGTCGTGATGACCCAGATCATGCCGTTCGGCGATCCCGCGGCGTTCACTCTCGCCCTCGGCTGCGAGATCGCCGCCTATCAGGCGCGCGCGGCGCGGGCATAAGCCTGGGCGCCGCGCGCCGGTTTCCCTACCAGCGCAGCGCCGGGATGGCGGCGATCGGCGCGACACCCTCGCCGGCGGCGGCTTCCTCGATCGCCGGCGGATTGCCGAGCAGCGCGTTATGGATGCCGCCGATCACCCAGCAGCTCGCGAGCCCCGCCGCCTTCGCCCCGGCGATGTCGGTGCGGAGCGCGTCCCCGATCGCGAGCACGGCGGCGGGCGGACAGCCGAGCCGCGCCAGCGTCGGCTGGTAGATGGTCGGGTCGGGCTTGCCGATCCAGCGCGCCTTGCCGCCGAGCGCCTCATAGCGCTGGGCGAGCGCGCCGGCGCAGAGCACGGCGACGCCGTCCCGGATCACCTCGAGATCGGGGTTGGCGCACAGCATCGGCAGATCGCGGGCGCGCGCGGCGCGCAGAATCTCCTCATAGGCGGGGAGATCGACCAGGCCGGCGGTCTCGTCGGGCCCGGTATTGAGAACGAAATCGGCGTCCTCGGGCGTCGCGACCGGGGTGTATTCGAGCCCGGCGAAGACGTTCCTGTCGCGGGCCGGGCCGAGATGATAGAGCTTCTGCCCCAAGGCGGCGAAGAACGGGTCGTCGCGGCGCGCGAGCAGGTCGCGGGTCGCCTCGCCGCTGGTGATGATGTCGTTATAGAGATCATCGCCGATCCCCATCTCGCGCATCGCCGCTTGCGCCACGGTCGCGACGCGCGGCGCGTTGGAGAGCAGCACCACCCGCTTGCCCGCCCGCTGCAAGCGCTCAAGGCAATCGACGGCGCCGGGATAGGGCCGGATCCCGTCATGCACCACCCCCCAGAGATCGACGATGAATCCGCCATAGCGCGGGGCGAGGGGGGCGAGGCCGGTCAGGTGTTCCATGATGTCTCCGCGAGAGAGGCGCTATCGATGCCGCGCGCCGCCTCCAGGCTTGCGAACCCGCCCGCATCCAGCGCTTGCCCGAGTTCGCGCCGGAGCCTCGGGATCAGCGTCGCCCCTTGATAGACGAAGGCGGTGTAGAGTTGAACCAGGTGGGCGCCGGCGCGGATCATGGCGAGCGCCTCGGTGCCGGAGCCGATGCCGCCGCAGCCGACGAGGACCAGGCGGCCGGCGGCGAGGCGGGCGGCGCGGGCGAGCATCGCGCGCGCGTGCGCGAACAGCGGCGGGCCGGAGAGGCCGCCGGTCTCGCCGGCCAGCGGCGAGCGGAGCCCCTCCGGCCGGGCGATGGTGGTATTGGCGATGATCATCCCCGCAGCCCCCCCGGCGAGCGCGGTCTCGACCACCGCCGCGAGCGCCGCCTCGCCGAGATCCGGGGCGATTTTCACGAAGAGCGGCGGCGGTTCCGGCAACGCCCGCGCAACCGCGGCGAGAATGGCGGCGAGCCGCCCGCTCGCCTGCAAATCGCGGAGCCCGGGCGTGTTCGGCGAGGAAATATTGAGCGTGAGGTAATCGACATGCGGCGCCAGCGCCGCGGCCAGGGCGGGATAATCGCGCTCGGCGACGGCGCCCGCCTTGTTAAGCCCGATATTGGCGCCGAGCGGCACCGGCCGCGGCCCGAGCGCCGCGAGCCGCGGCAGGATGCGCGCCAATCCCTCGCCGGGAAAGCCGAGGCGGTTGATCAGCGCGCGATCGGCTTCGAGACGAAAGAGGCGCGGCGGCGGATTGCCCGGCTGCGCAAGCGGGGTCACGGTGCCGATCTCGACGAAGCCGAAGCCGAGCGCCATCAGCGGGCGGACGGCGACCGCATTCTTGTCGAAGCCGGCGGCGAGCCCGATCGGGTTGGGAAAATGCCGCCCGAACAGGGTCTGGGCGAGGCGCGGATCGGCGGGCGCGCGATCACGCCCGGCGAGGCCGAGGCCGAGGCCGCGCAAGGCGACGGCATGGGCGGTCTCGGGCGCGAGGCGGCGCAGCACCGGGAGGGCCAAGGCGGGCAGGGCGAGGGCGGGAAGCGGGAAGATCATCGCCGCCATAATCGCGGCAAAAACGCCGGACGGCAAAACCCCGCCGCCACGGTGCCGCCAGCCTTGCCATTTCCTGGCATCACGGCAAAGTCGCGGCGATGTGGTCCGACCCCTATCTCGAGAGCTGCTGCCGCGCCGCCCTGCACCGGCTGTTCCTGAGCGGCGCCGCCGGCCGGCCAGGGGGCGAGCGAGGGGGTGAGCGAGGGGGTGAGCCAAGAGGCGAGCGAGGGGGCGGGGTCATGAAAGACACGCCCTGTCTCGCGCGGCTGGCGCACCTGGCGCTCGTCGCGCGGCGTGGCGGGCGGTTTTTTCTCACCCCGGCCGGGGCCGCGCGTCATGCCGCCGAGATTCTGCGCGCGCCCGAGAGCGAGCGGGGGCGCGAGCGGGGCTGATATCGGGCAATGAGGGTTTCATTGCCGGGAGAGGCATGCCACATGGCGCCTCATGATCGATCGCCGCGCCGCTCTCGCGCTCCTCGCCCTCGGCCCGCTGCTCGCCGCACGCCGCGCCCGCGCGATCAGCGCCATGACGCTGACCAATGAGGATCGCGCCGATGTCCAGCGCATCGAGGCCTATCTCAACGCCATCCACACCCTGAAGGCGCGTTTCGAGCAGATCGCCCCCGATGGCGGCGACAGCCACGGCACCGCCTGGCTCGACCGGCCGGGCAAGCTCCGTTTCGAATACGACCCGCCGGTGCCCTATCTCCTGGTCGCCAATCACGGCGATGTCTATTTCCATGACTCGCAGCTCGGCCAGACCAGCGAGGTCGCGCTCGGCGATACCCCGCTTTCCATCATTCTCGCCCCCGAGATCAAGCTCTCCGGAAATATCCTGATCACCGACATCACCCGCGTCCCCGGCCTGATCCAGGTGACGGTGCTGCGCGCCGAGCGCTGGTGGCAAGGCTCGCTCAGCCTCGCCTTCAACACCGCCCCCCTCCTGCTCCGGCAATGGATCCTGCTCGACGAGCAGCGGCGCGAAACCCGCGTCAGCCTCAGTGATATCGAGACCGGCGGCCATTTCCCGGAGGCCCTGTTCGAGTTCAAAG
>JAKCCP010000157.1 GCA_021841985.1 Pseudomonadota bacterium
CCCTGAAGAACCCCTCGCCTTGCCGGTGCCACCGGTGCCGCCGCGTATCGCCACCGGCAAGGATTACGAGGATTGTCTGGCGATGCTGACCGCCGACCCGGCGGGCGCGCATGGCTTCGCCGAGGCCTGGGAGGCGACTGGCGGTGGGGTGGGGGCGACGCACTGCCTCGGTTTGTCCGAAATCGCTCTCGGCAATGCCGAGACCGGGGCGGAAATGCTTGAACAACTGGGCGCGGCAAGCTCCCCCCCCGCGGTGGGAGCAGCGCGGATCGCCATTCCCGGCGCCGCGCGCGCCATCATCCTGGGCCAGGCCGTGCAAGCCTGGCTGATGGCAGGCGATGCCGCCCGCGCCTTCGGCGATGCGACGCTGGCCCTCATGCTGGCCCCCGACGATCCCGATCTGTTGATCGACCGCTCGATCGCCGCGGCCACCCTGGAGCGCTATCAGGACGCTGTCGCCGATCTCGATCACGCGCTCGCCCTCGATCCGCGCCGCGTCGACGCGCTGGTCTATCGCGCCGCCGCGTGGCGCGAGCTTGGCGAGCTGGCGCGGGCGGAAGAGAATATCGAAGAGGCCCTGGCGCTCGATCCCGACAATGCCGATGCCCTGCTGGAGCGCGGCATTCTTCGCCAGCGCTACGGCGATCTCTCGGGGGCGCGGGCGGATTGGCAGCGCGCCGAGGCACTGGCGCCCAATACGCCGACCAGCGATCTCGCCGAGCAGAACATCGCGTTGTTGGACGCCGGGCCGGAACAGCCATAAACCAGCTGGCATACGCCGGATCACTCTCAGAGGAGAAAAAACGATGAAATTACTGCGTGTGGGCCCAAAGGGGGCCGAAAAACCAGCGCTACTCGATGGCGCGGGGCAGTTGCGCGATCTCTCGGGCGTGGTTCCCGAGATCGCCGGCGATGTGCTGTCCGATTCCGGCCTCGCGCGGCTCAAGGCGCTCGATCCGGCGCGCCTGCCGCCGCTTAGCGGCCACCCCCGGCTCGGCCCGCCGGTCGCGTTGCCGCTCAATTTCGTCTGCATCGGCCTCAACTACGCCGACCACGCCGCCGAGACCGGCTCGCCCATCCCCAAGGAGCCGATCGTCTTCCTCAAGTCGCTCGGCGCCTTTCAGGGGCCGAACGATGACGTGAAGATCCCCCGCGGCTCGAAAAAGACCGATTGGGAGGTCGAGCTTGGCGTGGTGATCGGCCGCACCGCGCGCTATGTCCCCGAGAACGAGGCGTTCGATTTCGTCGCCGGCTATTGCGTGGTCAATGACGTGAGCGAGCGGGAATACCAGCTCGAACGCGGCGGCACCTGGGACAAGGGCAAGGGCTGCGACACATTCGGCCCCGTCGGACCCTGGCTGGTGACGCGCGATGAAGTGCCCGATCCGCAGAACCTCACGCTCTGGCTCGATGTCGATGGCAAGCGCATGCAGCACGGCAGCACCCGGACGATGATTTTCGGGGTCGCCAAGCTGGTGAGCTATGTCAGCCACTTCATCACGCTCCATCCCGGCGACATTATCTCGACCGGCACGCCCCCCGGCGTCGGCGCCGGCATCAAGCCCGAGCCCATTTTCCTCAAGCCTGGCCAGACCATGCGGCTCGGCATCGAGGGCCTGGGCGAGCAGCAGCAGAAGGTGCTCGCCGGCTAAACGCGGAATAGGCCCCGGCCAGCGGAGGCCGGGGTCTGGGGGACGGCGCGCCCCCCAGTCTTCACGTAAGTGTTGCTGAGTGGTTTGCGCCTCCATGTACCACACAGCGGATGTGTTGCGGTGGCTTCGAAAGGCCTCCGCAATTCTAGTCCAGTGGCTGCGCGTGGCGGGCGAAGGCGGTGGCGAGGCGGCTGTAGATCGCGCGCTTGAACGGCACCGCGAGCGCCGGCAACTCGGCGAGCGCGGCCCAGCGCCAGGCATCGAACTCGGGGGGCGGATGGGCGTCGAGGCGGATATCGTGATCCTCGCCCAAAAAACGGAGCGCGAACCAGCGCTGCTTTTGCCCGCGATAGCGCCCGCCGAGCGCCTGGCCGATCAGTTCCGGCGGTAGATCATAGGTCAGCCATTCGGGATATTCGTCGATGATCTCGGCCCGCGCGGTGCCGATCTCCTCGGCCAACTCGCGCAGCACCGCCTGTTGCGGCGTCTCGCCGGCATCGATGCCGCCTTGCGGCATCTGCCAGGCCCGCGCGAGATGCACGCCCGCCCCGGCCCGCCGACGCCCGATGAAAACTTCTCCGCGACGGCTGAACAGCACAGCGCCTGCGTTCGGACGATAGGGCAGGGCGGCGTTCATTGACTTCCCATCGCGGGGCTTCCCGGCGCGGCCACCAGGGCGCTCGCCGGCACCAGCGCCAGGCCCTGTTCGGTGAGCGAACCGGCCCAGATGGCGATGCGCGAGACCGTCACCGGACGCGGCAGATCGGCCAGCCCGAGTGCTGTGCCATGTTCGAGCGCGCGCCGCGAAAGCGCTTCCAGCGCCGCGGCGATCGCGGCCTCGCCGGGAGGGGCGTCAACCACCAGATCGACGGCGCGGCCAGGCACGAATTCGGGCGGTGCCGCGCCGGGGCGCGGGTCGATATAGAAGAGGCCGCGCGCCGCGAGGTCGTGTTGCAGGCCCTCGAACAGCATTTTCTCGCCAGCGAAGCGCTCGCCATGCAGGCCATCGAGCGCCCCTGTTGCTCCGGCATAGCCCGTGAGGCGCGAGAGTGCCCATTCCAGCCGCCGCGCGTTGTCCGCCGGAGCCGCGCCGGTGAGCAGCGTCTCCGGTCCCTCGTCGTTGAGCGGGTAGCCTTGCGGTTCGAGCGGCAGCGAGATCAGGATTTCATGCCCATGCGCCCGCGCCGCTTGCGCCAGCCCCACTGGGTTCTGCGCATAGGGCGAGAAGGCGAGCGTCACCGCGGCGGGAAGCTGCTCGATCGCCGCCGTGCTGTCGGCCGCCGAGAGGCCGATGCCGCCGAGCACAAGACCGACGCGCGGGCGTTTTTCGCCGCGACCGGCGGCGCCGGCATAGACCTGCATGGGCTTGCGGCCATCCGGGCCGATGCGCGGCAAATCCTGGCCGGGGAAATCCTGAGCCGCCTCGAGCAGCGCCGGATCGGCGGCGGGCGGCACGCCTGGCGCTGGCATCACCGGCGTGGCTGCGGGAGCCGCGCGGGAAGACGGTACGGCCGCCATCTCGGTCGCTGGCGGCGCGGCGCCCGCGTGGATCGCCTCGTGCCGGGGCGGCGCGCCGAGCAGGGCGAGGACCACAACGAGAGCGGCGACCCCCCCCAGCACCACGGCCCAGAACAGCGCGAGGGCGCGTGCCGGGGCCGACAGGCGCGCCCACCACGCGTGACGCGCGCTGCTCGCTTCCCCCTCCGCCACGGCGGAACGCCTGAGCGGCCTTAGTTCGCCGAGGCGCGTTTCATCGCCGCCAGGGCGTTCACCAGTTTCAGAGCTTGTTGCAACTGGAAGTCCGTCGCTGGCTTGGCTGGGTCGAAGGTCGGCCAGTCAGCCGGCGGGCGCTGCGGCAAGTCCTTGGCGAGCGGCGGCAGATCGTTGCGCGGAGGCGGCGCCGGCTGGCTCGCCCCGCTATTGGTGCCGCCGCTATTGGTGATGATGTGGTTGAGATCGGCCTCGCGCTCGGGCAGCATCGCGCCAGCGGCCTCGCGGCTTTCATGCACCTCGACATCGGGGACGATGCCGAGGCCCTGGATGGAACGGCCCGAGGGCGTGTAGTAGCGCGCCGTGGTGAGGCGGATGGCCCCGTTATTGCCAGGCAACGGGATCACCGTCTGCACCGAGCCCTTGCCGAAGCTGCGCGTCCCCAGCAGCACCGCGCGGCGGTCGTCTTGCAAGGCGCCGGAGACGATTTCGCTCGCCGAGGCCGAGCCGCTGTTGATCAGCACCACCAGCGGCGCGCCATCGGTGAGGTCGCCGCCCGCCTTGGCGTCCCAGCGCTGGCTGTCGTCGGGGTGGCGGGCGCGCGTCGAGACGATCTCGCCGTGGTTGAGGAAATCGTTCGACACCGCGACCGCCTGGTCGAGCAGGCCGCCCGGATTGTTGCGCAGATCGAAGACATAGCCCTTGATATGGCCGCCGGCTTGGCTCTGCAGCTTGGCGATCGCTTGGCGGATGCCCGCGTCGCTTTGTTCGGTGAATTGCGAGAGGCGGATATAGCCGATATCGCCCTCGAGCGAGGAGCGCACCACCTGGATGTGGATGATCTCGCGCTTCATGCTGACCTCGATCGGCTTTTCGACGCCTTCCCGCTTGATGGTCAGGGTGATTTTGCTGTCGGGCGGCCCACGCATGTGATCGACGGCGTCGTTCAGGGTCAGGCCCTGGACGCTCTTGCCATCGAGGGCGAGGATCAGATCCCCCGCCTTGATCCCGGCGCGCGCCGCCGGCGTGTCATCGATCGGGCTGATCACCTTGATGAAGCCGTTATCCTGCGTCACCTCGAGGCCGAGGCCACCGAACTCGCCGCGGGTCTGCACCTGCATATCCTGGAACGCCTTGGCGTTCATGTAGCTGCTATGCGGATCAAGCCCGGTGAGCATGCCGTTGATCGAGTTCTCGATCAGCTCGCGATCCGGCACGGGCTCGACATAATCGGCGCGGACGCGCTCGAAAACGTCGCCGAACAGGCTGAGCAGACGATAGGTATCGGCGCTGTCGGTGGTCGCCTCGGCGAAGGCCGGGGCAATGCCGAGAGAGGCGCCAAAATGGCGCGCCAGCCGTCCGGCCTCTGGCGCGCACGTGATGCCGGCCAGAAAGGTCGCGCCCAGCAGCAAACCGGTACGTAGCTTCATCCTCATGATCCTCTCGCGCCCTGGCGCTTCATCCCGTTATGGCGATACCCCGATATGGCGCGTGTACCGGCTTTTCGCCAGTCAATCCCAGACGAGGGCCGCCCGACATAAAACTGCCCAATTATCCCTTGGCCTGCAACCACGGCAAGGGATCGATCGCTTGGCCATGATGGCGAAGCTCAACATACAATAGCGGCGCTTTTTCGTCATCGCGAGATGCCCAGGCGGCCATCGCGCCCACCGGATCGCCGGCGCGCACCCGTTCGCCGACCGCGCTCGCGAGCCGCGCCAGGCCAGCCAGGACAAAATCATAGCCACCACCGCAATCGACGATAACCACGACGCCATAGCTGCGGAACGGCCCCGCGAACGCCACCTTGCCCTGGCAGGGCGAGAGTACGCGGGCCTCGGGGGGAGCGCGAAACGTGATGCCCTCCGCTGGCCCGGCCTCACCTGGTGCGCCGAAATGGCCGATGACGGCGCCGGAAACGGGGGCGATCAAGCGGCCTTGCGCCGCGCCGAGGCCGGGCCCGGCGGGGTGGGCGAGAAGCGCCTCCCGCTGGCGCGCTTGGCTGAGGGCTGCGCCGGCGTGGTGCTCGGCGAGGGCACGCGTCTTGGCGCGCGCCTCGGCCTCGGCGCGGGCGCGATCGGCGGCGAGCCGGGCGAGCGCGGCGCGCAGATCGGCGGCGTGCGCGGCATCGTCGGCGGCTGCTCGCTCCGCCTCCAGCGCCACGCCTTCATCCGCTTGCGCGCTCTGGCGCATGGTCGCGATCTGTTGATCGAGCGCGGCGGCAAGACTGCGCTGGGTGGTGATGTCAGCATCGAGCTGGCGCGCCGCCTCAACGGATTCGGCCGCGATGGCGGCGAGGGCGGCGCGATCAGCCTGCAACTGCGCCGCCGTGGCGGCGATTTCGCGGGCGAGACTGTGCAGCACCGCAACTCCGCGCACCGCCTCGTCCGGTGGGGCCGGGACGGCAAGCAGGGTCTCGGCCGGATAGAGCGAAAGCCGCACGGCGATCGGCAGCAGGCGCTCCAGCTGTGCCGTCTCGGCGTCACGCCGGGCTTCAAGCGCGCTCTGGCGGGCACGGATCTGGGCGCGGCGCTCGATCGCCGCGGCACTCGCCTCCTCGGCGGCGCGCAGGCGTGTGCGCGCCGCTTCCTCGGCGGCGCCGAGATGCAGCGCCGCGGCACTCGCGGCCGCGGCGCGGGCCTTGGCCGCGCGCGCCGCTTCACGGTGGCTCTGCTGGTCCTGCTCGCTTTGGCGGAGCGCGCGGGCGGCATCGCTCTCCCCGGTGGAGGCTGCCGGGGTCTGGGCGGCGACCGTGAGGAACGCGCCGGCGGCGAGCCAGCCGGCCACCCAGACGCCGCCCGCGCCGCTCCGCCCGAGCTTGCGGTTCAGGAGAACAGCGGCGCTCCGGTCATCTCGGCGGGCTGCGCGAGCCCCATCAGCCGCAGCAAGGTGGGCGCGAGATCGGCGAGCCGCCCGTCATGCAGCGCGCTCGCGCCCGCGCCGAGCAGCATGACCGGCACCGGATTGGTGGTGTGCGCGGTATGCGGCCCGCCGGTCACGGGGTCGCGCATCAGTTCGCAATTGCCGTGATCGGCGGTGACCAGCAGCGCGCCCTGCGCCGCCGCGATCGCGGCGATGATGCGGCCCAGCCCGCTATCGGCCGCCTCCACCGCCTTGATCGCCGCATCGAGCTTGCCGGTGTGTCCGACCATGTCGGGATTGGCGAAATTGAGCACGATGAGATCGTACTTTCCCGACCCGATCGCCGCCACCGCTTTTTCCGCCACCTCGGCGGCCGACATTTCGGGTTGCAGATCGTAGGTCGAGACCTTGGGGGAAGGGACGAGGATGCGATCCTCGCCGGGAAACGGGGTTTCCACCCCACCGTTGAAGAAATACGTAACATGGGCGTATTTCTCGGTCTCGGCGATGCGCAATTGCTTGAGCCCGGCTTGCGCGACCACGCCGCCCAATAGGTTGGCCATCGAGATCGGCGGGAACAGGGTCGCGAGATGGGCGGCGAGGGCGTCGCTGTAGTGGGTCATGCCGACGCAAGCGGCGAAGGTGATCTGGCGCGGGCGGGGGAAGCCGTCAAAATCGGGCGTGACCAGGGCGCCGAGGATCTCGCGTACCCGGTCGGCGCGGAAATTGAAGCAGAGCAGCCCGTCGCCATCGCGCATGCCGCGATAGCCGCCGATCACCGCGGGCACGATGAACTCGTCGGTGATCTTCTCGGCATAAGCAGCGTCGATCGCCGAGGCGGCATCGGCGAAGGCCGGCCCCTCGCCCGCGGCGATGGCGGCATAGGCCTTGCGCACGCGCTCCCAGCGTTTATCGCGGTCCATCGCATAGTAGCGACCCGAAACGGTTGCGATGCGAACGCTTTCCGGCAATGCGGCGCGCACCGCGCGGAGGAACGCCGCCGCCGATTGCGGCGGTGTGTCACGCCCGTCGGTGATCGCGTGGAGGGCCACCGGAACGCCAGCCGCGGCGACCAGCCGGGCGAGCGCGATGGCTTGCCCCTGATGCGAATGGACACCACCCGGTGAGACCAGACCAAGCAGGTGGCAGGTGCCGCCGGATTTCTTGAGTGCTGTGATCAGCCCGGCCAACACCGGATTAGCGGCGAGCGCGCCGTCGCGAATGGCGGCATCGATGCGCGGCAATTCCTGCATGACGATGCGCCCGGCGCCAATATTGAGATGCCCGACCTCGGAATTGCCCATCTGCCCTGCCGGCAGCCCGACATCCTCGCCCGAGGCGCGCAGCAGGGCGTGCGGGCAGGTTTGCCATAACCGGTCGAAATTCGGCGTTTTGCCCAGGCGCACGGCATTGTCCGCCGTCTCCTCGCGCCAGCCCCAGCCATCGAGAATGACCAGCATCACCGGCCTTGGCGTCATTGCTTGCTTCTCCCGTTTCTGCATCGAGGGCCGGCCATGGCCGTGACAACCGCTGATGCGCTATAGACCCTGACCCGCCTAGATGGGGTATATCACCGAGAGGAAAAACCGCCATGCTGATCGATCATCGCACCTACACCGTCCGCCCCGGCACGATCGCCAAGCAGATCGCGCTCTACGAGCAATACGGCCTGGCCGCCCAGCACGCCATCTCGGCAAACCGCTCGCTTGGCTCATCACCGAGACCGGCGAGATCAATACGTATGTCCATCTCTGGGTTTACGAGGACGCCGCCGACCGGGCCAAAAAGCGCGCGGCGATGCAGGCCGACCCGGAATGGCAGGTCTTCCTCGCCAAGAGCGCCGAGGCCGGCTATCTCATCAAGCAGGAAAACAAGCTGATGACCCCGGCGAGCTTCGCCCCGATCAGCTGGCCCTGAGCGGGCGCGGATCAGCCCATAGTCAAAGGCCAGGGCGCCGCCCTGGCCCCGCGGCCCCAGACACGCGTCATGGGGAGGATTCCTGGCCTTCGTTGACCGTGATCAGCGCCACGTCGCGCAGGCTCCGTCCGCCCATCTTGTCGCCGGGAACCACCAGCCGGAAATGCCCCGCCTCCAGCGCCTGGCCATCCTTGCGTTCCGCGACAATGACCTGCTTGCCCTCGAATTGCGGCGCGATCTCGCCGAGCGCCAGGGCCACGCGGTAGCCATCCCGCCCGGTGACGATCACCACTCGCCCGACAGTTCCGCGCGGCTTGGCGAGATCGATCACGCCGCTTTCGCCCAACACTGTCCATAAAAGCGGGCCTTCGAAGACCGCGTGGCGCGGGCCGTGTTCGGTCGCGAAGGAAACCTCGACCCTCACCCGCGTGAGCTTGGCGAAATCCTCGGCCCCGAGCGAAACCGTCTTGCCGCCATCGCCGATGATAATGATCGCCGACGGCGGCGCGGCGGCCGCGTGCGGTGCCATGTCCGCCCGCGCGGCAAAGCCCAACAGGAAAAATGCCAATACCGGCACAATGCCGCCCAACCGGCGCGTCACCCTGCGCATGGCCTATTTCGCCATCATGACAGCAGACGCCTTGGGTCCCGCCACCATGCGACCCTTGATCCGATTGCGCACGCCGCGTTTCATGCGGGCGATCCTTCTCGCTGATGAGGAGCCCGAGCCTAGGCTGGTCGCGGCGCGTTGTCAGCCGGCTTTGCCCCATCCCACAGCCGGCCACGGCACCGCGCGGGAGACCGGCGCGATCATCAGCGGATCGAACCGACCTTGAAGGGAGGGCGCGTGCGAGCGGGCCGCCTGGCCATCGCACGCCCACCCGCTTTATCCTATTCTTGTGGCCTGAGCCGCAGGCGCGCGGCACGAGCGGGAGAGCGAGACATGCGGGATGGGGTTGATCTGGTGGGGCGGGTGTTGATCGCCGTGCTGTTCATCTGGTCGGGGGTCGGCAAGATCGAAAATCCGGCTGGCACCATGCAGTTTATCGCCATGAGTGGGCTGCCGGTGCCGATGGCGGCCTATGTGGTGGCCCTGCTGGTCGAGGTTGGTGGTGGCGTGTTGTTGCTGCTGGGCTGGCAGACGCGGCTCGTGGCCGCCATCATGGCGCTCTTCACGCTCGCCGCGGCACTCGGGTTTCATACCCATTTCGTCGATCACAACCAGCAGATCCACTTCATGAAAAACCTCGCCATCATGGGCGGGCTGCTGCATGTCGCGGCCTTCGGCGCTGGCGCCTTCAGCCTCGATCAACGCGCCAACCGCGCGGCCTCGCCGCTGCACGGCACGCTTTGATAGCCCGTCACATCGGCAGGA
>JAKCCP010000208.1 GCA_021841985.1 Pseudomonadota bacterium
CGCAGCGCATGCCCCACCGGTCAGGGGATTGAAACTTCAACACCAGGATAATGAATGCCCCGCCAGACCAATCGGGCCGCAGCGCATGCCCCACCGGTCAGGGGATTGAAACTATAGTCAGAATCAGGTCTTTCAAACCCATAGATATTTTTAGCCGCAGCGCATGCCCCACCGGTCAGGGGATTGAAACAAATAAAGCCGCAAACGCATCGCCTCCGTGTCCTCGACCAGCCGCAGCGCATGCCCCACCGGTCAGGGGATTGAAACGAGGTATTTGCGGCTGTCGGGGCGGCCTCGGCAGCGTTCGCCGCAGCGCATGCCCCACCGGTCAGGGGATTGAAACGATGGCAGCCTTGGCGTGCTTCTTGTCCGGGATGGGGAAGGCCGCAGCGCATGCCCCACCGGTCAGGGGATTGAAACTCAACCAGCGCTTTACGCATTAGGCCTGCCGCGCCGCGCCACTGCGGCCGCAGCGCATGCCCCACCGGTCAGGGGATTGAAACTTAGCACCGAGCCCAGCGACAAGGCGCGCGTTCTGGATGCCGCAGCGCATGCCCCACCGGTCAGGGGATTGAAACCCATAACCACTTCTTTATCGTTTTGTAGTTCTGGGGAAGCGGGCCGCAGCGCATGCCCCACCGGTCAGGGGATTGAAACCGCGCAAAAGGGCGCGCGCCGGGCGCGCCCAAGTTGGTGGGGATCGAGGCTACTCGCGGGGGGTGTCAGGCGTGAATAAAAGGTCCAGCAGCCGTGCGCGCGGCCACCACCCTGAACGTCGTCAATGCGGGCAACCGGCACCCGCGTTGCCTGCTTGGGGGGTGCACATGATAAGCGACGTCGTGGGGGTTTTCCAGCCTGACGATGATGCGATTCTGAATTGTGCGGAACTTTGCGATTTTCATCTCCAGTTTCTGTGACGGCTCAGCCGGCGTTATGCCGCCTCGTCCTCAGAGGCTGAAAATCAATCGAACTTGAACAAGAATGTCCTCTGAAAACATTGGTTTTTCCTGTCGATTCCCGAGCAAGAGGGCATTCTTTTTCAAACTCTCAGTGCACGCCGTTCCATCAGACAGCTCTGACCACGACAAGCATGCACCGCCCCGCTCTTCTACCAGCGCGATCAGCGCGGGCGTGGCGGCGGAGAGGAGGAATCCGTCATGTGTGGAATCAGACCCCATGGCGGCATCGAAGGCCGCCCACGCGGCTTCGGGAGCCTCGCCCACGGCTCAAATCACACCCTCAGCCTCGATGATATGTCCCATTTCTCTCTTCTGTTTTCGTGCCGGCCCAGCCGGCAGCCTCACTCGCCGTTGGCCTGCTCGCAGGCGCCGCGAAGGTCGCCTATCTGCGAGATGGCGTCGGGGTTGTTGACGTTCATGTCGGGCAGAACAGCCAGTTCCGCTTGATAGAGGCAGCGTTGCTGGATCGGGTCCACCGGCGCGCAGCCGGCGGATGGGAGGAGGAGGGGGAGGAGGAGGAGGAGGAGGAAGAGGAAGAGGAGTTTCATTGTGCCTCGCACGACTCGAGCGCCTCGGACGCAAAAGAGGCATCCTCGGCGCGCTTTCCGACCACATTGTGGCCGTTCCACTCCGAACTGTGGCCGGCGCGGACGCGGTCAATGAGGGCGGAAATGTCTCCCCCCTCGCTCAGACGCTCCCGGAAGAGCGCGGCGTTCACTTTCGGCTTGAGAGCATGGATGAGGTCGAGATCGTGGTCGTGTCTTGGATGATGTGGAAATTGCTGTTGCGGCGTCTCCGGTTTGGGGGACATGACGAGGTCAGGCGACGAGATCAAGAGGCAATGAGGCGGGTGGCTCTGCGAGGCTCTGCCAGCCGTCGACTTTCCGCATGGTGATCTGGCCGCAAGCGAGCAACGCCCAGAACAGCATGGCGGCGGTTTCGGCTGAAGGCAGCACGGTCTGGGTTTTGATCCGGCGTTTGAACTCCTCATGCAGGCGTTCAATGGAATTTGTGGTTCTCGCTGATTTCCACTGGCTAGTCGGCAATCGGGTGAAGGTGAACAGGCGATCGCCGGCTTCTTCCAGGCTGTCTGCCACGGCACGGCACTTCAGCCGCCATTTGGCGAGGAACAGCTTGCGCCGGCGCATCACCTCGGCGGCGTTCTCGGCGTAGATCATGTCGTTATAGTCGGCGGTGATTTCCTCATGCAGGGCGTCCGGCGCATGGGCCAGCAGGTTGCGATGCTTATGGACGGTGCAACGCTGGGTCGGGATGTCCGGCCAGAGGCTGGCCAGCGCGCGTTCGAGGCCCGCGCCGCCGTCGATCAGCAGGAATTCCGGGGTTCGCAGGCCGCGCGCGATCAGATCGTCGAGCACGGCGCGCCAGGCGGCTTCACTCTCGCCGCCCATGGCCTTGACCGCCAGCAAAACCTTCTGCCCGTCGCGGCGAACCCCGAGCACGACCAGCAGCGAGATGTTGGTCGCGCGCCGGTCGAGCCGGACCTTCACCACGGTGCCGTCGAGGATCAGCCGGACGATATCCTCATCGGCCAGGCTGCGGCGGTTCCAGCCTTCCCAGTCCGCCTTCACCTTCCGCCAGGTGCGACTGACCACGTCCTTGCCCACAGCGCCCCTGAACAACGCCGCCAAGGCCCGTTTGACCCGCCGCGTATTGGTGCCGGCGAGGTAGGTCGCGGCAATCAGCGCCTCCGCTTGCCGGGTCATCCGGGCATAGCGGGGCAGTGCGGCGCTGCGCCATTCCGCCGTGCCGCCCTCGGGTCTCGGTATCCGGCCTCGCGGCACGGTGATCTCGAGCGGCCCGAACGAGCCAAGAATTTGGCGATGGCGGACACCGTGGCGATATCCACCCGTCGCCTCGCTATCGCGGCGGTATCGCCCCCGCCCAAGCGCCGCCGTCAGCTCCTCCTCGAGCATAGTTTCAATGAACCCGCGGCTCCTCAGCCGACGACGCGCCACTGCACCAGCGTGTAGGGCGGGTCGGCCTCGTCGTGCGGCTCGAACACAGCCTCCACCTCGGCGGCGATCCCAATCTCCTGGCGCGGGTCGCCGAGTAGGTTGCCGACCATTCGCACATTCCCCGCTTGCGGCAGCTCGACCAACACGATGATATAGGGCGTGTGGCCGTTGAGCGCCGGATGCACCGGGTGGTGCGGCCGCTCCCAGCTGTAGATGCGCCCGCGTGGGGGGACTTCTTCCCAGGCGAGGTCAAAGGAGTGGCAGCGATGGCAGACCCATTCCGGCCCCCATTGCCAGCCGCCGCAACCGCGGCAGCGCTGGATGACGAGGCGCCCGGCGCGCGTCCCCACCCAGTAGGGCGCGGTCAGGGGTTCGGACGCCGGCGCCGGAAGGCCGCCGGGCAGCGCGCGGGAAGGGGTCGTGCTCATAGGGCGGCCTCCGTACCAAGGATCAGACTGCTTACCGGTGTCACCATCGGCCCGCCAATGACGAGGACGGTGCTGGCGCCGGGCACTTGGTTGCAGGCGGTGCCACGCAACTGGCGCACCCCCTCGATGACCATTTCGAGACCGTGCATGTAGCACTCCGCCAAATTGCCGCCGCTGGTATTGAGCGGCATGCGGCCAGTGGGCGCCAACAGATTTTCCGGCACCAAAAAATCATTCGCTTCCTCGGGCCGCACCAAGCCGTGCTCGACGAGCGACATCAGCACCCCACCGGTAAAATTCTCATAAGCCTGCACGACGTCGAGATCAGCCGGACCGAGCTTCGCCATGGCGTAGAGGTTATGCGCGACGGTGGTGAAATGAGACGAGGCGTAGAGCGGCGCGTTATGCACCGGTGCCGCGCTGCGGTAATGCCCACCTTGCGCCGCGCCGAGCAGATAGGCGGGCTTTTGTGCGAGATCGTGGGCGCGTTCGGCGGGCACCACCAGCACCGCGGCAGCGCCGTCGTTTTCCATGCAGCAATCATAGAGACGATGAAACGGCTCGACGATCCAGCGCGAGGCATCGTAAGTCGCCGCGTCGAGCGGCCGGCCACGCATCACCGCGCGGGGATTATTTTGCGCGTGATGATAGGAAGCCAAGGCGATGGCTCGCAGGGCCTCGTGGCGGATGCCATGCTCGGCCATGAAGCGGGTGATTTTCATGGCAAACCGTTGCGCCGGCGACATCAGCCCATAGGGTGCAAGAAAGGCGTCTTCCCCGGAGACGGTCTCCGCCGCTGCACCCCGGCCGTAGCGACGAAACTGGCCTTGCGCCAGGGAGCGGAAGGCGATCACGCAATCCGCCATGCCGGAATGAACCGCCGCCGCGGCATTGCCGACCGCCGCGCAGACGCCGCCACCGCCACCGCCCCAGTGCATGTTGGAAAATCGTAACTCCCTGATGCCGAGGGCTGCTGCCAGACGCGTCGCCTCCGAGCGGTCCCCGCCGTAGGACGCGAAGCCATCTACCTCGCGCGGATCGATGCCGGCGTCGCGGCAGGCTTCGAGCACGGCAATCAGCGCCAGCTTGAACTCGTCGTCGGGCGCTTTCCCGTGTTTGTAATAAGGGGTTTCGCCGACGCCGGCGATCACTGCGCGGCCGCGCAAGGTGCGCTCGCTCATGTCTGCTTCCCCCTCATGCCGGCAATGCCAGGAAATCGAGTGCCGCTTGCACGCCACCGGTGCGGAAGGGAATACCGCTGGCGGCCAACCCCATCTCGATGCCGCCCAACGTGCCAACGAGTTGCAGATCATTGAAATCGCCGAGGTGACCAATGCGAAAGACGCGATCGGCGAGCCGGCCAAGGCCGTTGCCGAGGCTCATGTTGAAGCGCGCGAGAATGAGGGCGCGCAAGGCATCGGCGCTATGGCCGTCGGGCAGACGCACGGCGGTGAGGCTCGCGGAATAGTGCCGCGGCTCGGCGCACTGGATTTCCAGCCCCCAGGCGCGCACGGCATGCCGCGTGGCTTCGGCGTGACGGGAATGACGCGCGAATATGGTTTCCAGCCCGGCCTCATGCAGCATGGCGAGCGCCGCATCGAGGCCATAGAGCAGGTTGGTCGCCGGCGTATAGGGGAAAAACCCCGCCTCGTTTGCCTTGAGCATCGGCCGCCAGTCCCAATAGCTGCGCGGCAGGCGCGCACGCTCGGCGGCTGCCAGCGCCTTGGCGCTGATGGCGTTAAACGAGAGCCCCGGCGGCAGCATCAACCCCTTCTGCGAGCCCGCGACGGTGACATCGACCCCCCATTCGTCATGGCGATAGTCCATCGAACCGAGGGAAGAAATGGTATCGACGAGGAGAAGCGCGGGATGGTTCGCCTCATCGATGGCCGCGCGCACCGTCTCAATATCGCTCCGGCAGCCGGTCGAGGTTTCGTTATGCACGAGGCAGACGGCCTTGATCCCGTGTGCGTGATCGGCGCGCAGCACCGCCCCGACCTCTGCGGCATCGGCGCCATGGCGCCAATCGGTCTCGAGCAGGATCGGCGCGAGGCCGAGCCACTCGGCCATCTCTTTCCATAGATTAGCGAACCAGCCGGTTTGCACCATCAGCACCGTATCGCCCGGCGAAAGGATGTTGACGAGCGCCGCCTCCCACGCCCCGGTGCCAGAGGCGGGATAGATCACGACCGGTCCCGCAGTGCCGAATACCGGGCGCAATTGCCCGAGAATGCGCTGCGCGAGGCGGGAAAATTCCGGGCCGCGATGGTCGATTGTCGGCCGGTTAATGGCCCGGAGCACCCGATCAGGGACGTTGGTCGGCCCCGGAATCTGCAGGAAGTGCCGTCCCGATGGCAACGGCTCTGGCGGGTGGTTGGCAATCTCGTTCATGATGTTCCTCCGCTTGGCTGCCCATTCTGCCCCTTGCGGCGCCAGATCGCCAATGTGCCACCGCGAGACCAGGCACGCCTTGACGGCATCGCCGGCTTTGGCTCCGCTTGCGTCACCGCTATGCTGGCTGATCTCGCGGAGAAGAAGGACTTGCCGATGAGCGCCCCACTCCTGCCGCGTGCCGGATGGCATACCTCTCGCCTAGCCGCTCGGCTCAAGGGCGCAGTCGCTGGGGAAGTGTTGTTCGATGCCGCGAGCCGCGGTCGCTACGCGACCGATGCCTCAATCTATCAGATCACGCCGATCGGCGTCGTGGTTCCGCGGGTGATCGCCGATGTCGAGGCAGCGCTGGCGATCGCGCGCGAGGCCGGCATCCCGGTCCTGCCACGCGGCGCGGGAACCAGCCAGGCCGGCCAAACGGTCAACGAGGCCCTGGTCCTCGATTGCAGCAAATATCTCCGCGACGTCGTCGCGGTCGATCCGCAAGCCGGCACGGCCACCGTTGAGCCCGGCCTCGTGCTCGGCCATCTCAACGCCGCGCTCCGCCGACACAGGTTGTTTTTCCCCGTCGATCCCTCGACCCACGCGCGCTGCACGATCGGCGGCATGGCGGGGAATAATTCCTGTGGCGCCAAATCGATCCGCTATGGGCTGATGGCGGATAACGTCCTCGCGATCGACGCCATCCTTGCCGATGGCAGTCGCCATCGCTTCGATGAAGCAACCACGGAACCCGCCGCTCTGATTGCGCGCCTGCGTGCGCTCGGCGCCGCCGAGGCCAAGGAGATCGCCGCGCGTTTCCCCCGCCAACTCCGCCGTGTCGGCGGCTATAACATCGATGCGCTGACGCCGGGGGCAGCGCGGGCAGGACGGGGCAATTTTGCCCGTCTGCTCGTGGGTTCCGAGGGCACGCTCGCGTTTTCTGCGAATCTTACCCTGAAACTTGCCCGCATCAAGCCACGCAAGGTGCTGGGGATCTGTCAGTTTCCGAATTTCCGTGCCGCGATGGCGGCAACCCCTGCGCTGGTCACACTCGATCCGGAAGCGGTCGAACTCGTCGATCGTACAATGATCGATCTCGGCCGCTCGATCGCGATTTATCAACCAACGATCGAACGAATGGCGTGGTCCGGCACGGATAGTCTGCTGATCGTCGAGTTTCATGGCGATTTTGATATGCCGCTACTTGAAAAACTCGCAGATCTTGAAACCATGATGGCCGATCTTGGCTATCCGGGCGGGGTCGTGCGGGCGACCGATGCGGCGTTTCAAAACGCGATTGCAGAGGTGCGCGAGGCTGGTCTCAATATCATGATGTCGATGAAAGGCGACGCCAAGCCAGTTTCCTTCATCGAGGATACCGCCGTCGATCTCACCGATCTCGCCGATTACACAGAACAGATCAACGCGATATTCGAGAAACACGGCACGCGCGGCACATGGTATGCCCACGCATCGGTCGGCTGCCTGCATGTTCGTCCCGTGCTGAGCATGAAGGATGCAGGCGATATAAAGCGCATGCGTATGATTGCTGAGGAATGTTTTTCCCTAGTTCGATCATACAACGGATCACATAGCGGCGAGCATGGTGACGGTATCGTGCGGAGCGAATTTCATGCGGAGATGTTCGGCGCCCGCATCGTGCGCGCCTTCGAGGCCGTCAAGGACGGTTTCGATCCAACGGGCCTTTTTAATCCCGGCCGCATCGTGCGCGCCCCGCGCATGGATGATCGCTCGCTGTTCCGCTATCCGCCCGATTATCACGCCGATCCGGGCTTCACCCCGCGCCTCGATTGGTCCGACCATCCTGGCGGCCTCTTGGGTGCGGCCGAGATGTGCAACAACAACGGCACCTGCCGCCGCTTCGACGCTGGCGTGATGTGCCCGAGCTATCGCGTGACCCGCGATGAGATGCATCTTACACGGGGGCGCGCGAACACGCTGCGTCTCGCTCTTTCCGGCCAGCTTGGCGTCGGGGCGATGGCCTCCGATGCCATGGCCGAGGCACTGGCGCTTTGTGTTTCCTGCAAGGCCTGCAAGCGTGAATGTCCCACAGGGGTCGATATGGCACGGATGAAAATCGAGGTGCTAGCGGCGCGCGCCGCACACCACGGTCTCAAGCCACGTGAGCGGTTGATTGCCGCCCTGCCACGCCTCGCCCGCTTGGCCTCGCCCGTCGCACCACTCGCGAATGCCGCCATCCGCATGCCGGGATTGGCAGCGCTGCTCGGCCTCGCGCCCGGACGTTCCCTCCCTGCCTTCCGCCATGATAAGTTTGACGATGCTGAAATTCCCGATCTCGGTGCAGGGCTGCCAGTTCTGTTGTTCGTTGATACGTTCAACCGCTATTTCGAGCCAGAAAATCTGCGCGCCGCGATCCGCGTTCTCGCCGCGTGTGGCTTCGCTCCACATGCCCCGCAAGCCCGCGGCCAATTATGCTGTGGGCGCACGTTGCTGGCCGCCGGCCAGATCGACCGAGCGCGCGCCGAGGCCGCCCATGTCGTCGCGGCCTGCACCGGTGATTTGCCGGTAGTGGGGTTGGAGCCTTCCTGCCTGCTAACGCTGCGCGATGAGTTCCCAGCGCTGCTGCCAGGTGCCGCCACACGTGATCTTGCAAGGCGTGCGCTTCTGCTTCCGGAACTACTGGCCCGCGCTGGAGTGTTGCCGGATTTCGACGGTCTTGCAGCCACCGCGCATGTCCACGGCCATTGCCATCAGAAAGCGCATGGCGCGTGGGATGCCACACTCTCAGCACTGGCCCATATCCCAGAGCTCAAGCTCGTGCCAATTACCTCATCCTGCTGCGGCATGGCTGGCGCCTTTGGTTATCAGGCGGAAACCGCCGGAATCTCCCGCGCAATGGCGGAAGTATCGCTCCTGCCAGCGGTACGCGCGGCGAATATGTCGGATATCATCGTCGCCGATGGCACTTCCTGCCGTCATCAGATCCGCGACCTCGCCGGGCGCGAGGCGGTGCATTCCGTGAAGATTCTTGACCAGGTTCTACCAAACGGCAACCAGCAGATATTTGGCCGGACATGACGAGCCATTGGTTGCAGGAGATTGTTGGATGATAGTGGACCTTAATAATACCCCAACAATATACATGGCATTCCAGATTGTTCTGCCTATACTCCCTTTCATAGAAAGATCGATTTTCGCAGCCGCGGCCGGGCCATCCAGGAAGCGTTGCGCACGCAGGCGGTGTATCTGGTCCGGCAGGTAGGCAAGACCCAGGCGGAAGCAGCGGAAGCGGTGGGCGTCAGCTGCTAGGTCGTGAACCGGTGGTTGCAGCGCCACGCCGAAGGCGGGGAAGAAGCGCTCCTGGATGCCCGACGGGTCTTCCCGCTCATGCTTCCCCTCATTTTTCGTTCGGCATCATAGGGACGAAAAGAACCGGAACGCCTGCTATGTTTTGTCAGGAAGAATCTCAGTGAGGCCTCCCATATTCCATTGTTGCTATTTTTGTTAGGGCCATTGCCAAGCCCTACGAACCGACATTCTCCGGATGGCCGGCCTATCCCGCGATCCGGGAGGCAGCGTACCCGCCATCCGACGGCCTTTGCAACGGAGGAAGTGCCGCGATGGCGCCCTCGGCCGTAGCTATTGGTCGTTAAGGCGACGCCCAACAATTCCTGAATCGCGTTGTCTGGTCATTCGCAGCGGCACGAATTGGGGGGATTCCGGCGCGGCGAGAGATCTGTGTAGACTGTGCGGATGATGGATGGATCA
>JAKCCP010000057.1 GCA_021841985.1 Pseudomonadota bacterium
CGAAAAGGCGCTGGTGGAGCTGAAGAAGCTCCGCACCATGAGCCCGATGAGCGCCGAGGCGACGGTGGTGCGCAACTATCTCGACTGGCTGCTCGGGATTCCGTGGAAGAAGCGCGGCAAGACCAGTAATGACATCGTCGCGGCCGAAAAAATCCTCGACGCCGATCATTATGGGCTGGACAAGATCAAGGAGCGCATCCTCGAATATCTCGCGGTGCAGGTGCGCTCGAATAAGGTGCGCGGCCCGATTCTCTGCCTGGTTGGCCCGCCCGGCGTCGGCAAGACCTCGCTCGGCAAATCGATCGCGCGGGCGACCGGGCGGAGCTTCGTGCGCATGTCCTTGGGCGGCGTGCGCGACGAGGCCGAGATCCGCGGCCATCGCCGCACCTATATCGGCTCCATGCCGGGCAAGATCATCCAGGGGATGAAACGGGCCAAAACCTCTAACCCCTTGTTCTTGCTCGACGAGATTGACAAACTCGGGGCCGATTGGCGCGGCGATCCGACCTCGGCGCTGCTTGAGGTGCTCGATCCCGAGCAGAACGCCACCTTCAACGACCATTATCTCGAGGTCGATTACGACCTTTCGGATGTGATGTTCGTCACCACGGCGAATAGTCTGCGCATGCCGCAGCCGCTGCTCGACCGCATGGAGGTCATCCGCATCCCCGGCTACACCGAGGATGAGAAGGTGGAAATCGCCCGCCGGCACCTGATTCCGAAGCAGACCGAGGCGCATAGTCTCAAGCCCGAGGAATGGGCGGTGACCGAGGAGGCGCTCCGCGACCTGATCCGCTATTACACCCGCGAGGCCGGGGTGCGGAATCTGGAGCGCGAGATCGCCGGCCTGGCGCGCAAGGCGGTCAAGGAGATCGTCACCAAGAAGACCAAGAAGGTCATGTTTTCGCGCAAGAATCTGGAAAAATACGCCGGGGTGCGGCGCTTCCATTTCGGCGAGACGGAAACCGAGGACATGGTCGGCGTGGTCACCGGCCTCGCCTGGACCGAGGTCGGCGGGGAAATCCTGACCATCGAGAGCGTGTTGCTGCCGGGCAAGGGCAATATCCGCCAGACCGGCAAGCTCGGCGACGTGATGCAGGAGAGTGTGCAGGCGGCGCTGAGCTATGTGCGCTCGCGGGCGATCACCTTCGGCATCAAGCCGACCTTCTTCGACCGCCGCGATATCCATGTCCACGTGCCCGAGGGGGCAACCCCGAAAGACGGCCCCTCGGCCGGTATCGCCATGGCGACCAGCATCGTCAGCGTCCTCACCGGCATCCCGATCCGGCGCGATATCGCCATGACCGGCGAGATCACGCTGCGCGGCCGGGTGCTGCCGATCGGCGGACTGAAGGAGAAGCTGCTCGCCGCGCTCCGCGCCGGGATCACCACGGTCTTCATCCCCAAGGAGAACGAGAAGGATCTGGCCGAAATTCCCGAACAGGTGAAGCGCCATTTGAAGCTCGTGCCGGTCGCCCATGTCGACGAGGTGATCAGCCAGGCCCTGGTGCGCAAGCCCGATCCGATCGCCTGGGAGGAACCGGCGGAGCCGGTCGTCACGCCGGCGGCCGGCGAATCGGCGGCGACCTTGCTCCCGCATTGACCGGCCGGCTTGCGGCTGCCGGGCATGTCCGTTCTGCCCCTGAAGGCCTTCCAGGCATTTCAGGGGCAGAACACTTGGCCCACGGCCCAACGCCATCCGCGATTTTCTGTGGATGAACGCCAGAAAAGCCCGAGCTTCCGTTGACGGGGCGGAAACGCCCCCTCTAGTGTCCTTCCCGCGCGTAGATTGATTTTCACTGTCCTGTTTCAAGGGAGGCTTGTGCGTGAACAAGATGGATCTGATTGCCGCCGTGGCAGAAGAAAGCGATCTGCCCAAAACCAAGGCGACCGAAGTGGTGGACGCGGTTTTCGCCGCGATCGAGGGGGCGCTGAAAAAACAGGAAGAAGTGCGGCTGATCGGCTTCGGGACGTTCGTTACCGCCAAGCGCAAGGCAACGACCGGCCATAATCCCCGCACCGGCGAGGAGATCAAAATCCCGGCTTCCAACTCGGTGCGCTTCAAACCCGGCAAAACGCTGAAAGACGCGGTGAATTAATGGTTTGCCGCGGGCGGTTAGCTCAGCGGTAGAGCATCTCGTTTACACCGAGAGGGTCGGCGGTTCGAACCCGTCACCGCCCATGTTTTTGTCGCGAGCTTGCTTGACGGGAGGGCGGCGGCGCTTTAGACGGCCCTCCTGGATTGCGGGTGTAGCTCAGTTGGTTAGAGCGCCGGCCTGTCACGCCGGAGGTCGCGGGTTCGAGCCCCGTCACTCGCGCCATCCTTTGCCCGCCGCTTCAGGCCCCGGCTGCTTCAGGCCCCCGTTGCTCCAGCTCGATAACGGTTTTGGCATGGGCGGCTTTTTTACCGCGCCCGGGCTGGTGGCGGTGGCGGGATGGGACTAGTCTCGCCTCGCTGCGGTGCAAAATTGGGTGATTCGCATGCCGGGTTTGTTGTTCAATTATCTGCCCATCGTGGTTTTCCTCGCCATCGCCGGGGTCATCGCGGTGGCGATGGTAGCGGGCTCCCTGTTGCTCGCGCACCAGAAACCCTATCCCGAAAAATTATCCGCCTATGAATGCGGGTTCGAGCCGTTCGATGATGCCAGGCGGCGCTTCGATGTGCGATTTTATCTCGTCGCCATCCTGTTCATCATTTTTGACCTGGAAGTGGCGTTTCTGTTTCCCTGGGCGGTGAGCCTGTCCCGCATCGGTCTGTTCGGACTGCTGTCGATGTTCGGTTTCCTCGGCGTGCTGACGGTCGGGTTCGTCTATGAGTGGCGCAAGGGCGCCCTCGATTGGGAATGAGCGGTTCGGGAGGGCGGCGATGAGTGTGCATTCGGCGGATATTGCCTGGAACCGTGATCTCCTGGGGCCGGGCGCCGAACAGGACGCGGTGATCAAAGGCATCACCGGCGAGATCGCCGGCAAGGGCTTCATCGTCGCGCAGCTCGATAAGCTGGTGAACTGGGCGCGCACCGGAAGCCTGTGGCCGATGACCTTCGGCCTGGCCTGCTGTGCCGTCGAGATGATCCACGCCTACATGCCGCGTTACGATCTCGACCGCTTCGGCATCATCCCGCGCGCCAGCCCCCGCCAGAGCGACGTGATGATCGTCGCCGGCACCCTCACCAACAAGATGGCGCCGGCATTGCGCAAGGTTTACGACCAGATGCCCGAGCCGCGCTGGGTGATCAGCATGGGAAGCTGCGCCAATGGCGGCGGCTATTACCATTATTCCTATGCGGTGGTGCGCGGCTGCGACCGCGTCGTGCCGGTCGATATCTACGTCCCCGGCTGCCCACCGACGGCGGAGGCGCTGGTCTACGGCATTCTGCAATTGCAGAAGAAGATTCGTCGGACGGGAACCATTCTCCGTGGCTGAGGAGAGCGTGCCCCAGACGGCTGAGGCGGCTGCGCCCGCGCCGATCGAACTCTTGGCGCGGGAAGTGGCGAGCTTGCCGGGTGTTGCCGGCGTCGCTGTGGAAAAAGGCGAAATCGTCGCGCATGCCCAGCGCGATGTGCTGGTGCCGCTGATGCTGACACTCCGCGATGATCCGCGTTTCGCCTGCGAGCAGATGATGGATCTCTGTGGCGTCGATTGGCCGGAGCGGCCCGAGCGTTTCGATGTCGTCTATAATCTGCTGTCGGTGTCGCGCAATCATCGTGTTCGGGTGATCGTCACCACCGACGAGACGGCGCTGGTGCCCTCGGTTTGCGCGATATGGCCGGTCGCGACGTGGTGGGAGCGCGAGGCGTGGGATCTGTTCGGCATTCTCTTTGCCGGCCAGCCCGATCACCGCCGCATTCTCACCGATTACGGCTTTGACGGGCATCCGTTGCGCAAGGATTTTCCGCTCACCGGCTATGTCGAGGTGCGTTACGACGACGAACGCAAGGCGGTGGTCTACGAGCCGGTGAAGCTCACGCAGGAGTTCCGCTCGTTCGATTTCGTCTCGCCTTGGGAAGCGATCACGACGCTACCGGGCGATGAAAAGGCGCACGCGACACGCGCCGGTGGCGCCGCGGCGAAAAGGACCGAGTGATGGACGACGCAACCAGCGGCGCGGCCGGCGAGCGCCTGCGCAAAACCGTCGAGATCGACAGCCATGCGATGAATTTCGGCCCCCAGCATCCGGCGGCGCATGGGGTGTTGCGCCTGGTGCTGGAGATGGACGGCGAGATGGTCGCGCGCGCCGATCCGCATATCGGGCTTCTCCATCGCGGCACCGAGAAGCTGATCGAATACAAATCCTATATGCAGGCGGTGCCCTATTTCGATCGCCTCGATTACGTCTCGCCGATGTGCGAGGAGCAGGCTTTCGCGCTCGCGGTGGAAAAACTGCTTGGCATCGAGGCGCCGGAACGCGGCAAATGGATCCGCACGCTGTTTGCCGAAATCACGCGCGTTCTCAATCATCTTTTGAACATCACCACCTATGCCCTCGATGTCGGCGCGATCACGCCTTCGCTATGGGGGTTCGAGGAGCGCGAGAAGCTGCTCGAATTCCACGAAGCGGCGTCGGGGGCGCGGCTTCATGCCAATTATTATCGCCCGGGCGGCGTCGCCAAGGATCTGCCGGCTGGATTGGAAGAGAAGATCGCGGCCTGGGCCGAGAGTTTTCCGAAATTCATCGATGATCTCGAGGAATTGCTGACCGGAAACCGGATCTGGAAGCAGCGGTTGGTGGATATCGGCGTGGTCTCGCCCGAGGAGGCTCTGGCCTGGGGGTTTTCCGGCCCCTGTCTTCGCGCCAGTGGCGTGCCGTGGGATCTGCGCCGCGCGCAGCCTTACGAGATGTATCATCAGGTCGAGTTCGCGGTCCCCGTCGGGCGCAATGGCGATTGCTATGATCGCTATCTGGTGCGCGTGGCGGAGATGCGTGAAAGCGTGAAGATCATTCGCCAATGCCTCGCGAAGATGAAGCCAGGACCGGTCAAGATTCGCGACCATAAATTCGCCCCGCCGCCCCGCGCCGACATGAAGCACTCGATGGAAGCGCTGATCCATCACTTCAAGCTTTATACCGAGGGATATCACGTGCCGGAAGGCGCGACCTACACGGTCGTCGAGAGCCCGAAGGGTGAATTCGGCGTCTATCTCGTGGCGGACGGCACCAACAGGCCCTATCGCTGTAAAATCCGCCCCACCGGGTTTGCCCATTTGCAGGCGATCGACATGATGGCGCGGCGGCACATGCTGGCCGATGCGGTGGCGATCATCGGCTCGCTTGATATCGTATTCGGTGAGATCGACCGGTAGAATGACCATGACAGAGCGTGCGACCAAATCTCATCGCCATGGCGCGGAGCCGGCGGATTTTGTATTCGATGCCGAAAGCGACGCCAGTATCGACAACATCCTAAAGAAATATCCGCCAGATCGGCAGGCGAGCGCGGTACTGCCGCTGCTCGATCTGGCGCAGCGTCAGATGAAGCGCCAAACCGGCAGCGCCTGGGTGCCGCGCGTGGCGATGGATGTCATCGCGGTGCGGCTCGGGATGCCGCCGATTCGCGTCTACGAGGTCGCGACGTTCTATTTCATGTTCAACACCAAGCCGGTCGGCAAATGGCATCTGCAGGTTTGCACGACGACACCGTGCTGGCTGCGCGGCTCGGACGCGGTCGTGGAGACCTGCAAGCGCGCGACCGGCATTCATCATTTCGGCGAAACCAGCGCCGACGGCCTCTTCACGATGACCGAGGTCGAATGTCTCGGCGCCTGCGTGAATGCGCCGATCCTGCAAGTCAATGATGATTTCTACGAAGATGTGGACGCGGCGACGACCGAGAAACTGCTCGATGCGCTGCGGCGTGACGCGCCGCCGCCACCCGGCTCGATGATCGGGCGACGGACCTCGGCGCCTGAAGGCGGCCCGATCACGCTGACGACACTGGATTTCGCGCCGGGTTCGGTGCCGCGGGGTGGAGAGTGAGGCGATGCTGAACGACAAGGATCGCATCTTTACCAATCTCTACGGGCTGCATGATTGGCGTCTCGCCGGCGCCCGCGCGCGCGGCGATTGGGACGGCACGGCGGCGATTTTGGCGCGCGGGCGCGATACGATCGTTGAGGATATCAAGTCGTCCGGGTTGCGCGGCCGCGGCGGCGCCGGCTTCCCGACCGGCATGAAATGGTCGTTCATGCCCAAGCAATCCGACGGCCGCCCGAGCTATCTCGTGGTCAATGCCGATGAAAGCGAGCCTGGCACCTGCAAGGATCGCGACATCATCCGCCATGACCCGCATAAATTGATCGAGGGCTGCCTGATCGCGTCTTTCGCGATGGGCGCGCATGCCGCCTACATCTATATCCGCGGCGAATTCTACAATGAGGCGCGGCATTTGCAGGCGGCGATCGACGAGGCGTATGAAGCCGGGCTGATCGGGCGCGATGCCTGCGGTTCCGGTTGGGATTTCGATCTTTATCTGCATCGCGGCGCCGGCGCTTACATTTGCGGCGAAGAGACCGCCCTGCTCGAAAGCCTGGAGGGCAAAAAGGGCATGCCGCGGCTGAAGCCGCCCTTTCCCGCCGCGGTCGGTCTCTATGGCTGCCCGACGACGGTGAACAATGTCGAAAGCATCGCCGTCGCGCCGACGATTTTGCGCCGGGGAGCGGCCTGGTTCTCCGCGCTCGGGCGCCCGAAAAACGCCGGCACCAAGCTTTTCTGTATCTCCGGCCACGTCAATGCGCCTTGCAACGTCGAGGAGGAACTCGGCATTCCGCTTCGCGAGTTGATCGACCGTTATGCCGGTGGCGTGCGCGGCGGGTGGGATAATCTGCTCGCCGTTATTCCGGGGGGGTCTTCGGTTCCAGTGTTGCCGAAGGAGATTTGCGATACGGTGTTGATGGATTTCGACAGTCTGCGCGATGTGAAAAGCGGGCTCGGCACGGCGGCGGTGATCGTCATGGACAAATCCACCGATATCATCAAGGCGATTGCCCGGCTTTCACATTTTTACAAGCATGAGAGCTGCGGCCAATGCACCCCTTGCCGCGAGGGCACTGGCTGGATGATGCGCATGATGGACCGGCTGGTCGAAGGCCGGGCCGAGAGCGAGGAAATCGATATTCTCGACCAGGTGACGCGGCAAGTGGAGGGGCACACGATTTGCGCGCTCGGTGACGCCGCGGCGTGGCCGATCCAGGGGCTCATCCGGCATTTCCGCCCGGAAATCGAAGCCCGTATCGCGGCCTTCAAGGCGCGTGGCCTCAAGATGGCGGCGGAGTAGAGCGATGGCGAAAGTGACGGTGGACGGCATTGAGGTCGAGGTGCCGAACGGCGCCTCGGTGCTCCAGGCGGCGGAGCTGGCGGGCAAGGAAATCCCGAGATTCTGCTATCATGATCGGCTGTCGGTTGCCGGCAACTGTCGGATGTGCCTGGTCGAGGTGGAGAAATCGCCAAAGCCGGTGGCCTCATGTGCCTTCCCTGTCGCCGATGGGATGGTGGTGAAGACCGACAGCCCGATGGTGCGCCAGGCGCGGCGCGGGGTGATGGAGTTCCTGCTGATCAATCACCCGCTCGATTGTCCTATTTGCGACCAGGGCGGCGAATGCGATTTGCAGGATCAATCCATGGGCTATGGCATGGATCATTCTCGCTATCGCGAGAGCAAGCGGGCGGTGAAGGACAAGAATCTCGGACCGCTGGTTAAAACGGTGATGACGCGCTGCATCCAATGTACCCGCTGCGTGCGATTTGCCTCTGAAATTGCCGGGGTGCCGGAGCTTGGGGCAACGGCGCGCGGCGAGAATATGGAAATCGGCACCTATGTCGAACATGCGCTGAGTTCCGAACTCTCCGGAAATCTGATCGATATCTGCCCGGTCGGCGCGCTCACATCCAAGCCGTATGCGTTCATTGCCCGCTCGTGGGAATTGAAGAAAACCGACGGCATAGACGTTCTCGATGCCGTGGGCTGCAATATTCGGATCGATGCGCGGGGGCCGGAAGTCTTGCGCATTTTGCCGCGCCTGAACGAGGACGTGAACGAAGAATGGTTGGGCGATAAATCACGTTTCGCGGTCGATGGCTTGAAGCGCCGGCGCCTCGATCGGCCATGGGTGCGCAAGGGCGGAAAACTCGTCGAGGCGAGCTGGCGGGAAGCGTTCATCGCCATCGCGGGTCAGATCAGCGGCCGCGATCCGGCGCGTATCGGCGCCATTGCCGGCGATCTTTGTGACGCCGAAAGCATGCTGGCGCTCAAGGATCTGATGGCCGCGCTTGGCTCGTCGAATCTCGATTGTCGCCAGGATGGCGCGCAACTCGATGCGACGCGGCGGGATTTCTATCTGTTCAACACCACCATCGCCGGAATCGAGGACGCGGATGCCATCCTCATCATTGGCGCGAACCCGCGACGCGAGGCGCCGGTGCTCAACGCGCGCATCCGCAAGCGTTGGCTCGCCGGCCCGGTCAGCATCGCCGCGATTGGCGCGCCAGCCGAACTGACCTATCCGGTGGCATGGCTCGGCAATTCACCGCAAATGCTCGCGGAACTACGGCGCGGTAATCTGCCATTTTCCGGCGTGTTGCGTGAGGCCAAGCGGCCGATGGTGATTCTGGGACAGGGCGCGCTGCGCCGGCCAGAGGGCGGCTCGGTGCTCGCGGCGGCGTGGGCGCTTGCCGCCGAATGCGGCGCGTTGAACGCCGATTGGCATGGTTTCAACGTGTTGCACAATGCGGCGGCGCGTGTCGGGGCGCTTGATCTTGGTTTTCTTCCTGGGACGGGCGGCAAGGATGTCAGGGGAATGATGCGGGGCGGGGTGGATCTGCTCTGGCTGCTCGGCGCCGACGAGATCGACATGGCGCGGATCGGCGCCGACACCTTCGTCGTCTATCAGGGGCATCATGGCGATCGTGGCGCGGCGCGCGCCGATGTCATTCTCCCCGGCGCCGCTTACACGGAAAAGAGCGGCACCTATGTCAACACCGAAGGCCGTGTTCAGCGCGGGGAGTTCGCGGTTTTCCCGCCGGGCGAGGCGCGCGAGGACTGGCGCATTCTGCGCGCTTTCGCGGAGACACTCGGCCATCGCCTGCCCTATGACGATCTTACGGCGTTGCGGCAACGTCTTGCCGCGGTCGCCCCGGTCTTCGGCCGCGTCGATGAATTGCCGCGGCGTGGCGCGGTTGATCTGGCGCCTCCCGCCGGCGATCCCGATGCGCTCGGAACCGAGCCGTTCGTGCCGGCTGTCATGAATTACTACCAGACCGATTCGATTAGCCGCGCGAGCCCGACCATGGCGGCCTGCACGGCGACCTATTACCCTAGTGTCGCGGAAGCGGCGGAGTAGGCGCGATGGCGGTTTTTTTTGCAACACCCCTCGGCGTGCTGATCCTGATGGTCTTGGAGGCTCTGGCGATACTGGTGCCGCTGCTGATCGGCGTCGCCTATGCGACCTATGCCGAGCGCAAGATTTTGGCGG
>JAKCCP010000141.1 GCA_021841985.1 Pseudomonadota bacterium
GACGCGCATCCGCACCGCGCGCGGGGAAATCGCGGTGGAGAATTTGCGCCCCGGCGATCGTGTCGCGGTGCTCGGCGGCGGGTTCCGGCCGATCGTCTGGATCGGGCGGCGCGGGATCGATATCTCCCGCCATCCCCGCCCGGAAACCGTGTCGCCGGTCCGCATCCTCGCCGGCGCCTTCGCGGACGGCGTGCCCGCGCGTGATCTCGTGGTCTCGCCCGGGCATGGTTTCTACCTCGAAGGGGTTCTGATCCCGGCCGAGCATTTGCTGAACGGCATCAGCATCCGCCGCGACACCGTCCCGGCGGTCGAGTATTTCCATGTCGAGCTTGATGAACACGCCGTCCTGTTCTCGGAAAACTGCCCGAGCGAGAGCTATCTCGACACCGGCAACCGGCGCGATTTCGAGGGCGCGGGGATGGTGCTGCATCCCGATTTCTCGACGCGGCCGGCGAAAGACTGGCGGGCGACCTGTGTGCCTTTGGTCTGGGACGGGCCGCCTTGGCTCGCGGCGCGGCAGCGCCTCCGCGCGCGCCTCATCGCCCTCGGCGCCAGCGAGACCGAGGCCCCCGATCTTCATCTCCGGCTCGGCGGGCGCCGGATCGAGGCGATGGCGAGCGAACGCGAGGGCGGGTTCACGATTTTTGCCTTCCCCGTCCCCGACGCGGCGGCGCCGAGGCTGGTCTCGCGCATCGCCATCCCCGGCGAGATCCTGCCCGATTGCGCCGATCACCGCCCGCTCGGTGTCGCCGTCCACCGTCTTCTCTGGTGCGGACGCGGCCGGGCGGCCGAAATCCCGCTCGCGACCCTCGGCGCCGGCTGGCACGCCCTCGAAGCCGGTGAGAGCGGCCATTGGCGCTGGAGCGCCGGCGAGAGCGAAATTCCGCTCGCCTGGGCGCGGCCGCGCCATCTCGCCGGCGCCGGGCGGCTTTTGGTGACGATCGGGACGGGCGGCTTGCGCTATCTCGCGGCGCCGGCGCGTCTCGGCCAGGCGCTCGCCGCCGCCTGATCCGCCCGCCGGCCCTCCCGAAGCCCCGGGGGTGGGTTTTCCCCCAGGGGGTTTTCCCCCGGGGGGGTTTTTCCCGGGACGCCGTTTTGGCGCCGAGCCGTTTTGGCCCCAGAGCGTGATGACCGAAGGTGGACTCACCCGCAGGTCTCACTCACGCGATAAAACAAAGAGCGAGAGCAGGGCGCCTTCGTCTATCAGAAGGCATCCTGCTCTAGAACGGCAGCAGCACGTCCAGCATCTGCTGGCCCCAGCGCGGCTCGTTGACCTCGGTGAGCTGGCCACGTCCGGCATAGGTGATCCGCGCCTCGGCGATGCGGTCATGCGGCACGGTGTTGTCGCTCGCGATGTCCTCCGGGCGGATCACCCCGGTCACCTTCACCTGGCGCAATTCGGCGTTCACCAGCATCTCCTGGCGCGCGACGACGACGAGATTGCCGTTCGGCAAGACCTGCGTCACCACCGCGGCGAGGCGGACGGTGACGGTCTCGTTGCGCTGGATCTGGCCGATGGTGAAAAGATTGGTGCCGCTGGTGGTATTGACGAGATTGGCGGGGGTGGAGCCCTTGAGGAACGAGGGCATCAGCGCGCCGAGGCCGAAGAAGCCGGGCATGCCCATCGTCTCGCTGTCGGTGCGCTGCTCCATGGTGTTGTCGTTGGCCGTCGCGGCGTCGTTCACGTTGACGACGATGGTGACCAGATCGCCGACCTTGGCGGCGCGCTCATCCTTGAAGAAGGCACGCGAGCCGGGGCGCCAGAGGCTGTTTTCGACCGGCGGCGGCGGCTGCGGCGCCGGCGTCGGCATGGTCATCGGGCGCCAGTCGGGGGCGAGGGTCGGATCGGTGGAGGCGGAAACCGGCGGCGGCTTGCCGACCTCGGCGAGATTGGCGAGTACGCCGCAGCCGGGCAGCAGCGCGGCCAGGGCGACGGCGAACAGGTGGCGGCTCACGGCTGACCTCCGAGCGGCAGCGAAACCATGCCCGCACCCATCATGCCGCCGGACAGGCCATTGGTGTTCGGCGGCACCTCCGGCACCGAGCCCGGCAGCACGCGGGCCATCTGCGGCCCGGTCACCTCGGCATCGACGACGGCGTGCGAGAGCGGATTGACCACCCGCACCACGGCGCCGAGCATGCCGTCCTGCAGCGCCTGGCCCTGCACCACCATCGAGATCCCGGGCTGATCGAGCGTCACCCGCACCGGCAGGCCGCGCTGGACCAGCGGCGGGCGGGCGAGATCGGCGCGCGGGATCGGCCGCCCGGCGATCGCGGCGTGGCGCAGCATCATTCCTTCCGCCTCGCCGGGATCGCGCACCGTATCGCCCGGGATCTGGTCGCGGCGCATATGCTCGATGCGGAGATCGCCGGTTTGAATCCGGCTGCCGGCGGCGATCGGGAGCGCCGCCACCGGCACATCGACCATCGGCCAGGCATGACCGGAAACATCGATATGCCGCGTTGTCATGCCCGGCGCGGCGAAGCCGAGCATCGCGGTGAAATGGCTGCTCGCGGCGTCGAAATCGATCCGCTCGACGGTGGGGTGGAGCGCGCCGTCGGCGGCGACCGGCGGCGTCGCGACGCTGTTCAGCGCGATCGCGCAATCCGGCCCCGCCCCGGCCTCGGTCAAGGCGCCGCGCAGCGCGTCGATGATCTCGGTCCGCGCGAGCGAACGCGCCGGCCGCTCCAGCACCACCTGATCGTCATTCGAGGCCGGCTGCCAGGCGACCCCGAACTGGTGGGCGATGGCGGCGAGCTGGCGCGCCGGCACGGTGATCCGCCCGCCCGGCTGCGGCGCCGGGCCGAGCACGCGCTCGGCATTCGGCCCGGCATCGTCGAACAGATCCGAAAGCCGCACCACCGGCCCGGAGAGCACGACGAGGTCGCGCAAACTCGCCGCCTCGGCCGCCGGCGCGGCGAGAAACGTCACGAGCAGCAGGAGTGCTAGGCGCGGGGAGGGGGGGAAACGGGTGCGCATGGTCGGCCTCAGCGCAGATTGGTGAGGGTGGAGAGCATCTGATCGGAGGTGGTGATGACCCGGCTGTTCATCTCGTAAGCGCGCTGGGCGGTGATCAGATTGGTGATCTCGGTCACCACGTTGACGTTCGACACCTCGAGAAACCCTTGCTGCACGGAGGCATAGCCGGGCTGGCCCGGCATGCCGGGAATGGGGACGCCGGAGGCCGCGCTCTGCTCGAACAGGTTGCTGCCCATCGCTTCCAGCCCCTCCTCATTGGGAAAGATGACGAGCTGGAGCTGGCCGACGGTCTGCGGCTGGGTCTGGTTGGGCAGCAAGACCTGCACCTGGCCGGCATTGCTGATGTTGACGCTGACGGCATTGCTCGGAATGGTGATGCCGGGGAGCACGACATAGCCATCGGTGGTGACGAGCTGGCCGGTCGGCGAGAGGCTGAAGGTGCCATCGCGGGTATAGGCGATCTGGCCGGTCGGGAGCTGGATCTGGAAATAGCCCGCCCCCTGCAGCGCGAGATCGAAGGTGTTGTTGGTCTGCTGGAGATTGCCCTGCTCGTTGATCCGCCCGATCGCCGAGTTCTGCACGCCGAGCCCGACCTGGATGCCGGCGGGAAGGATGGTGCCGGTCTCGGAGGTGTAGGAGCCGACACGGCTCAGATCCTGATAGATCAGATCCTGGAACTGGGCCCGCTGACGCTTGTAGGCGGTCGTCGTCATGTTGGCGATGTTGTTGGAAATCACCTCGACGTTGAGTTCCTGGGCCAGATTGCCGGTGGCGGCGATATCGAGCGAACGCATCATGGCGGGGGGGTCTCCGTGACGTCAGACGGGCGGCTTCGGGACGGCGGGGGGATCAGGCCGGGGTCATGATCTTGGTGATCGCGTTCATCTGCCGGTTGTCCTCTTCCTGGATGAACTGGGTCGCGAATTCGAAGTTGCGGGACTGCTCCATCATCGAGGTCAGCTCCACCACCGGCTTCACGTTGCTCTGCTCGACCATGCCCTGGATGATGACCGGGGCGGCGACCGGGGCGGTCGGGCCGGTGGCGCGCAGCCGCTGGCCGCCCTCGGTCTGCATCGCCGTCGGGTCACTGGGCGCGACCAGGCCGATCTGACCGATCTGGCCGTTGGCGCCGCTGATGGTGCCGTCCCGCGCGATGGTGACGGGGGCGTCGGAGGAGGCGACCTGGAGCGCCTGGCCGCTGGTGTCGAGGAGGGTGTTGCCGTTGGCATCGATGATGTTGCCGCTGGCATCGAGGCTGAAATGCCCGGCCCGCGTCAGCCGCGGCCCGTTCGTGGTGGCGACGGTGAAATAGCCGTCGCCCTTGATCGCGAGATCGAGCGGGTTGCCGGTGCGGCTCAGCGCCCCTTCATTGGTGTCGCGATAGATCGCCTTGTCCTCGGTATAGGCGATGGTCTGGCCGCCGCGCGGGGCATCGGTATGGAGCTGGCGGCTCATCCAGCCGCCGAACAGCATGCGCTCGGCGCGGTAGCCGGTGGTCGCGGTGTTGGCGATGTTGTTGGCGGTGATGTCGATCAGCCGCTGCTGGGCGACGACGCGCGAGAGGGCGATGGTGGAAGGATTTTGCATAACTGGCATCCGCTCCTGGTCTTCGGGTGAGGCCGCGCTGGCCTCGCCCTCGGTGACAGCAAGCCCCATGCCAACCGTCGCCCAGCCGGCGATGGCGGAATTCCGCCGCCGCGTCGGCCGCTGCCGCCGCGACCCCCCGCCCTCTCCCGGCATGGCTTGCCGCCTCGGCCGCCGCTGGCGCCGCGCGCGCCCGGCAGAACTTGCCGGCGGGGCCGATTTGGCAAGGCTTCGTTAATCGCTTCGCGGCAAGATGGCGCCGGAGACGAGATCGGGCGAAAGGTGCAGGCGGGCGATGAGTTCGGCGGTGGCGACCAACGAGGCGGCGGAAGAGACCAAGGCCGGCGGCGGCGGACGGCGCAAGCTGATCCTGCTCGCGGTGCCGGCTTTGCTCGCCGTGATCGGCGTTGGCCTCTGGTTCAGCGGCATCCTGCCGCGCCTCCTCGGCGCCCACCATGAGGCGCCGGCGGCGGGCGCGAAGGCGGTCGAGGTGCTCAACCCGGTCTATACCGATGTGCCGGAAATCATCACCAATCTCGACACCGGCGGGCGGCGCCAGAGCTATGTCAAGCTCAAGGCGCGGCTCGAACTCGCGAAAAGCGGCGATCAGGCCATCGTCACCGCGGCGATGCCGCGCATCCTCGATATTTTCCAGACCTATCTGCGCGAGATGCACCCCGATGAGCTGCGCGGCTCGTCCGGCACCTATCGCCTGCGCGAGGAGATGATCGCGCGCGCCAATCTCGCGGCACAGCCGGCGCGCATCGTCGATATCCTGTTCGAGGAGCTTCTGGTGCAATGAGCGGCAACGCCGACCCTTCGGATGACGATCTCGCCGCCGCCTGGGGCGCCGCGGCGGAAGGCAGCGTGGACGCGGCGCGCGTCCTCAACCAGGCCGAGATCGATAGCCTGCTCGGCTTCGATGACGGCAGCGGCCATGGCGGCGACGCGCGTTCCGGGATCCAGCGGATCATCAGCTCGGGCCTGGTCTCCTATGAACGCCTGCCGATGCTGGAGATCGTCTTCGATCGGCTGGTGCGCATCATGTCGACCTCGCTCCGCAATTTCACCAGCGACAATGTCGAGGTCAGTATCGACAACATTCTCTCGCTCCGCTTCGGCGATTATCTCAACTCCATTCCGCTGCCGGCGATGCTCGCGGTGTTCAAGGCGGAGGAGTGGGACAATTACGGCCTGATGGTGATCGATTCGGCGATGATCTATTCCATCGTCGATGTCCTGCTCGGCGGCCGCCGCGGCACCGCGGCGATGCGCATCGAGGGGCGGCCCTATACCACCATCGAGCGCACCCTGGTCGAACGGCTGATCCATGTCGTGCTCGCCGACCTCTCGGCGAGTTTCGATCCGATCTGCCCGGTGACGTTCCGCTATGAGCGGCTGGAGGTCAATCCGCGCTTCGCGACCATCAGCCGGCTTTCCAACGCCGCCGTGCTGGCGCGGCTGCGCATCGACATGGAGGATCGTGGCGGCCGGATGGAGCTGCTGCTGCCCTACGCGACACTGGAGCCGGTGCGCGAATTGCTGCTCCAGCAATTCATGGGCGAGAAATTCGGCCGTGATTCGATCTGGGAGACCCATCTCGCGGAGGAGTTGTGGAACACCGAGGTCGAACTCGAGGCGCTGCTCGACGAGCAGGTGATGCAGCTCTCGGACGTGCTGGCGCTGCGCCCGGGCAGCCAGCTTTTGCTGAACGTGCTGCCCGGCGCGCCGGTGCAGCTCCGCTGCGGCGGCCGCCCGCTCTATGAGGGGCGCATCGGGCGGCGCAAGAACCGCGTCGCCGTCCGGATCGAGCGCGACGTTCCTCACAATCCGGTCACTTCGCGTCAGGGCTGAAAGGCGGAGCACGGCGATGAGCGGCATGGAATGGCTTCTCGAACTCGTTCTCATCGGACTCTTGGCGGTGACCCTGGTGCATGCGCTGCGGCTTGAGCGCGCGCTCGGCCTGCTCAAGCGCGACCGGGCGACGCTCGAGGAAATGATCGCCGGCTTCAACGCCAGCACGCGCGAGGCGGAAGGCGGCATCACCCGGCTGCGCGAGGCCGCCGACGGCGCCGGGCGCCAGATCACCCGCCATGTCCAGCTCGCCCAGGAACTCAAGGGCGATCTCGGCTATCTCGTCGAGCGCGGCGAGAAACTCGCCGACCGGCTCGATCGCTCGCTGCGCGCCGGGCGCGCCGTGGCCGCCGAGGCCAGCCCCGCGCCGACCTATGCGCCGCGCCAGCCCGCGCTGGCCGCGGAGGCGGAGGCGGGCGCGGGCGCGGAGCCGGTGCCGCGTGGGCGGAGCCAGGCCGAGCGCGATCTGATGAAAGCGCTGAGGATGGCGCGATGATCTCGCGACAGGAGCCCCCCCCGAAGCGCGGCTTCGGTTTTCGCCCCCCCCGCCTGTTGCCGCTGACGATGGCGGTGATGCTGGCGCTGCTGGTGCTCAAAACCACCGGCCTGGTGCGGGCGGCGTTCTTCACCCCGGTCGAGGAGCGGGCGCTGGCGGCGGTCGAGGGCAGCGTGGTGCCGATGGCCCATGCCGCGCCTTCCGCCGCCAACCCGGCGTCCTCCGCGGCATCCGCCAATGGCGCGGCCCCGAACGCCGACACGAATGATGCCAGGGCCGATGCCAAGCCGGGTCCGGTCGTCGATCCGGACACGCCGGTCAATCTCGCGAAGCCCGAGGAGCCGCAAGTCAGCGCCGCCGAACGCCATCTGCTGCTCGATCTTCGCGAACGCAAGAAATCTCTCGACCAGCGCGAGGCGGCGCTCGGCGCGCGCGAGGCGACGCTGGCCGCCGCCGAGCGGCGGATCTCGGCACGCGTCGACGAACTCAAGACCTTGCAGGACCGTCTCGTGACCCTCGATGCGGCGCGCAAGCAGCGCGAGGAATCGAGCTGGGCCGGTCTCGTGAAACTCTACGAAACCATGCGCCCGCGCGACGCGGCGGTGATTTTCAATGATCTCGACATGAATGTTCTCTTGCCGGTGGTCGACCGGATGAAGGACGCCAAGGCGGCCGCCGTCCTCGCCGCGATGCAACCCGAAAAAGCACGCCAGATCACGACGCAACTGGCGGCGATGCGTACCCGCGAGACCGGCGGCGGCAACTGACCGCGCCGGCGATGAGGATTTTTGCGCGGCAAAACACCGTGGTCTGACGAAAGGACGAAGAATGGCGATCGACAAAGCGATGAACGTGCTGATCGTGGATGATTACAAAACCATGCTGCGTATCATCCGCAATCTTCTGAAGCAGATCGATTTCAATAATGTCGATGAGGCGACCGATGGGGCCGAGGCATTGTCCAAACTGCGTTCGGGCAATTTTGGCCTCGTGATCAGCGACTGGAACATGCAGCCGATGACCGGCCTGCAACTGCTCCAGGAAGTGCGCGCCGATGCCCGGCTCAAGGCGATGCCGTTCATCATGGTGACGGCCGAAAGCAAAGCGGAAAACGTCGTCGCCGCGCGCCAGGCCGGGGTCTCGAACTACATCGTCAAGCCCTTCAACGCCGAGACCTTGAAGGAAAAAATCGAAAAGGTGCTCGGGCATGCCTGAAACCGCCGCGGAGATTTCGGCCCTGACGCTGCGCCTCGAAGAATGCCGCCGCCGCTATCCCGCGAGCGATCCCGAGATGGTGGCGGACGTCGTCCGGGCGGTATTGACGACGATGCACGGCGACCTCACCGCGCCGGAAACCTCGCTGCTGCACGAGATCGAGGAACTCGGCCAGGTGATCGCCAACGCCAAGGCCGAGATCGAGGCGCTGCGGGTGGACGATATCGGTTCGAGCCACATTCCGTCTGCGACCGACGAACTCGACGCCATCGTCGCCCATACCGCGATGGCGACGGAAGCGATCCTGGAAACCTGCGAAACCCTCGACGGCATCGGCGAGCATCTCGATCCCGCCGATGCCGCCAAGCTCCAGGGCGCGACCACGCGCATCTACGAAGCGTGCAGCTTCCAAGACATCACCGGCCAGCGCATCACCAAGGTGGTGCAGACGCTGAAGCAGATCGAAAACAAGGTGACACAGATCGTCACCGCGTTCGGCGTCGGCGAGGGCGCGCCAAGGGCCGCCGGCGAGGCCGGGATGGCGGCCGCGGAGGTCGAGACGGCGCTGCTCAACGGTCCGCAACTGCCGAGCCTCGCCATGGATCAGTCCGATATCGACCGGCTGCTCGCGAGTTTCGACTGATGCGCGCGGCACTGTTCGCAACCATGCTTTGTGCGCTCGCGCCGGCGGCGTGGGCGGCGGATACCGCCGTCACCCCGGTTTCGGTGCCGGTGCGCATCGGCGAGCATGACGGGTTCGGGCGTGTCGTTTTCGATTTTCCCAAGCCGCCGGCCTGGCGGATGGAACGCCATGGCGACGAGGTGACGCTTTCTTTCGCCGCCGAGGATCAGGTGATCGCGCCCGGCGGCGCGGTGCCACGCAATGTCCGCGCGATTGCCGGCGGCGCCGGCCAGGCGGTGATCCGTGTCGTCCCCGGCGCCGAACTCCGGGTGACGCGGATCGGGAACCGTCTCGCGCTCGACGTTCTCTCCCCATCTCCCGCCCGCGCGTCTTCGCCGGCGCCACCCGCCACCCCTGCGCCGGCCGCTGCCGCGACGCCGGCGCCGCCGCGTCTTGCGGCCATCAAACGGCATCTGCCCAAGGCGATGCCGGCGCTGGTGCCGGCGGCGGCGGCGGTGCCCATGGCGGCTCCGCCGCCGTCCGTCGCGCCAGATACGGCCCCTGCCGCCGTGACCGCGACCGCCGATGTCGACGGCGTGCCGGCCGGCGCGGTCGCGCGCGTGGATGCCAGGGGCGCCAATGCGGACGCCAATGGGACGAACA
>JAKCCP010000252.1 GCA_021841985.1 Pseudomonadota bacterium
CCCGCGCCGAGGGGCGGCTGCTCTTCGAGGGCACCGATCTGCTCACCCTCGACCGCCGCGCCTGGCGCAAGATGCGCGCGCGCATGCAGATCGTGTTTCAGGATCCTTACGGCAGTTTGTCGCCGCGGATGTCGGTCGGCGAGATCGTCGCAGAAGGTTTGCGCGTGCATGCAAGGGAATTGTCGGGCGCCGAGCGCATGGCGCGGGTCGCGGCGGCGCTGGAGGAGGTCGGCCTGCCGGCGGAGGCGATGCGGCGCTATCCGCACGAGTTTTCCGGCGGTCAGCGTCAGCGCATCGCCATCGCGCGCGTCCTGGTCCTGAAGCCGCCGCTGGTGGTGCTCGATGAGCCAACCAGCGCGCTCGACCGTTCGGTGCAGGCGCAGATCGTCGAGTTGCTCAGGGATCTACAGCGTCGCTATCCGGTGAGTTTTCTGTTCATCAGCCACGATCTCGCGGTGGTGCGCGCGCTGGCGCACCGGGTTGTCGTGATGCGTCACGGCAAGGTGGTGGAGCAGGGGGACGCGGAGGCGATTTTCACCGCCCCGCGCCACCCCTATACCCAAGCCCTGATGCAGGCCGCCTTCGATCTCGAGCCGCGCGACGATGAGGCGTTCGGCGGCGCCGAGGGCGTGGCGTGACGGCCTACATCTCCACCCCGCGCGTGCCGACATCGATCGCGTAGATCGATTTGCTCGCGGCGATGTAGAGGCGGTTGTGGTGATGGCCGCCAAAGCAGAGATTGCCGCCGACCTCGGGCAGCACGATGGCGCCGATCGGGGTGCCGTCGGGGGCGAAGACGCGCACCCCATTCATCGTCGCCGGTCCCCAGCCGCCGGCGCACCAGAGATTGCCGTCCTCATCGACGCGCATGTCGTCGGCGATATAGGTGCCATCGCCCTTGAAATCGTGGAACACCCGGTCGTTGGACAGTTTCCCGTCCTCGCCGACATCGAAGACGCGGATCAGGGTGTGTTTCGGCTCCGGCCCGCCGAGGACGCCGGTATCCGAGATGTAGAGCTTCTTTTCGTCGGGCGAGAAGCAGAGCCCGTTCGGCATCGAGAAATCCCCGACGACGACGCTGAGCTGGTTGCTTTGCGGGTCGAAGCGATAGACGTTGCGCGGCAGTTCGGGCTCGGCGCGGTTGCCCTCGTGGTCGCCGCCGATGCCGTAGGTCGGATCGGTGAACCAGATCGTGTTGTCGGATTTGACGATCACGCCATTCGGCGAATTCAGTTTTTTGCCGTTATAGCTGTCGACCACGGTGACGATGCGGCCATCATATTCGGTGCGGCTGATGCGCCGCCCGCCCTGCTCGCAGGAGACCAGGCGGCCCTGGCGGTCGCGGGTATTGCCGTTCACGTAACCCGAGGGATAACGAAAAATCGTCGTCTCGCGCGTCATCGCGTCATAGCGCAGGATGCGGTTGTTGGGGATGTCGCTGAACAGCAGGCTATGCCAGTCGCCGAACCATACCGGCCCCTCGGTCCAGACGGCGCCGGTGAAGATGCGCTCGATCGAGGTCGTGCCGGCGTTGTATTTGGCAAAGCGCGGATCGAAGATCTCGAAGGCCGGATCGGGGTAGATGACGGTCGCCGGATCGTTCCAGTCGCGCGGCGGCGGCATGGTGCCGGCGGGATCGCTTTGCGCCCGGGCGGGCGCGGCGGCGGCAAGGCCGGCGAGACCGACGGCGCTGGCGCCGAGGCCGCGGAGAAGGTTGCGTCGTTCCATGGGGTTTCCTCCGATTTTATGATTTCCAGGACACGGGAACGTTACACCCGTTCAGCGCTGCCGAACAGAACGACATACCTCCCCTGCTTCTTGCACATGAAAAGGGATGGATTTCGGCGCCGAACCATGCCAAAGCCCGCGCCATGAGCACCGCCGCAAACACCGACCTCGAGATCGCGCGCACGGTCCGCCTCCGTCCGATCGCCGACATCGCCGCCCGCCTCGACATTCCCGCCGAGGCGCTGGAACCTTACGGGCGCACCAAGGCCAAGATCGCTTTCGATTTCATCGATGGGCTCAATGAGCGGCCAAACGGCGCGCTGGTCCTGGTTGTCGGCATCAGCCCGACCCCGGCCGGTGAGGGCAAGACCACGACCTCGATCGGGCTTGCCGATGCCCTGAACGCGAGCGGGCGGCGGACGGTGATCTGTCTCCGTGAGCCCAGTCTCGGCCCGTGTTTCGGCCAGAAAGGCGGCGCGACCGGGGGCGGGCGGGCGCAGATCGCGCCGATGGCGGAGATCAATCTTCACTTCACCGGCGATTTCCACGCCATCACCGCCGCCAACAACCTGCTCGCGGCGATGGTCGACAACCATCTCTACTGGGGCAACGAGGCCGGGCTCGATCCGCGCCGCATCACCTGGCGCCGCGCCCTCGACGTCAATGACCGCACGCTCCGCGCGATGGTCGCCGGCCTCGGCGGCGTCGCCAATGGCACGCCGATGGAGACCGGGTTCGACATCACCGTCGCCTCCGAGGTGATGGCGGCGTTTTGTCTTGCCGCCGACCGCGCCGATCTCGAGCGCCGCCTCGGGCGGATGATCGTCGGCGCAAGGCGCGATGGCGGTTTTGTCACCGCGTCCGATCTCAAGGCCGATGGCGCGATGGCGGCCCTGCTGCGCGACGCCCTGATGCCCAATCTGGTGCAGACGCTGGAGCATTCCCCGGCCCTGGTCCATGGCGGACCGTTCGCCAATATCGCGCATGGCTGCAACTCGGCGATCGCGACCCGGCTCGGCTTGAAGCTCGCCGATTTCGTGGTCACCGAAGCCGGGTTCGGCGCCGATCTCGGCGGCGAGAAGTTTCTCGACATCAAATGCCCGAGCGCCGGGCTCGCGCCCGATTGCGCGGTGATCGTCGCCAGCCTCCGCGCGCTCAAGATGCATGGCGGACGCGGGCGCGCCGAGCTTGGCGCCGAGGATCCCGCCGCCGTCGCGCGCGGCGCGGCCAATCTGATCCGCCATGTCGAGAACATGCGCGGGTTCGGGCTTCCCGTCGTGGTCGCGCTCAACCATTTCCCGGGTGATACCGCGGCCGAGTTCGAGGCCCTGGTTGCGGCGCTGGCGCCGCTCGGCATCGCTCCGGTGCGCTGCACGCATTGGGCGGAGGGCTCGGCGGGTGCCGCGGCGCTGGCGGAGGCGGTCGCCGATGCCGTCTGCGGCAAAACCGCGCGGTTTCGCCCGCTCTACGCGCCGGAGATGGCGCTCGCGGACAAGCTCCGCACGATCGCGACAAGGATTTATCGCGCCGCCGATATCCAGCTCGCCGAACCGGCGCGCAAGCGCCTGGCGGGCTTCGAGGCGGCGGGGTTCGGCCATTTGCCGGTCTGTGTCGCGAAAACCCAATATAGTTTCAGCGCCGACCCGACCCTGCTCGGCGCGCCGAGCGGGCATATCCTGCCGGTCCGCGACGTGCGGCTCGCCGCCGGCGCCGGCTTCGTCGTGGCGCTGGCCGGCGAGATCATGACCATGCCCGGCCTTCCCCGCCATCCCGCCGCCGAACATATCGGCCTCGATGAACGGGGCGAGATCGTCGGTCTTTCCTGAGCGGCTTTCTTTCTCTCGTCCTCACAGCCCGAAATAGGCGCGATGGAGCTGGTCATCTTCCATCAGCGCGGCGACGCTGCCGGAGAAGCCGGTGCGTCCGCCCTCCAGGGTGATCACGTGGTCGGCGAGATCGAGGAATTTGACGTTCTGTTCGGCGATCAAGAGGGCGAGGCCATCCTCATGGAATTGCCGCAGAATGGCGATGACCTGGCCGACGAAAAGCGGCGAGAGCCCGGCCGAGGGCTCATCCATCACCAAAAGCCGCGGCGCGCCGGCGAGCGCCTTGGCGATGCCGAGCATTTTGCGTTGCCCGCCGGAGAGACTGCCGGCGGCGGCCGAGCGGCGGGCGGCGAGGTCGGGGAAGGCGGCATAAAGCGCCTCGAGCCGCCGGCGGAGCGCCGCCGGGGCCGCGAACTGGCCGCCGATCGCGAGGTTTTCGGCGATGCTGAGGGCGGTGAACACGCCGATCTCGGACATATAGGCCATGCCCAGCCGCACCCGCCGGTCGCTCGGCCAGGCGGTGATATCGGTGCCGGCAAAGGTGATCGTGCCGCGCCAGGCCGGCATGAGGCCGAGCAGCACTTTCAGGAACGTGGTCTTGCCGGCGCCGTTCGGGCCGAGCAGCACGACGCTGGCGCGCTCGGCGACCGCGAGTTCCGCCCCCCACAGCACCTGGACCTTGCCATAGCCGCTTTCGATGTCGTGCGCGGTGAGCAGGGGCGCGACAAGCGGGGGCGCGGCGAGCAGGGCGGCGGGATCAGCCGACATGCTCGCCCCCGAGGAAGACCCGCACCACCTCGCCATCGCGGGTGGCCTCGCTCAACGTGCCCTCGAAAATCTCCCGTCCAGCATTCATCACGATCACCCGGTCGGTGAGCCGGTCGAGAAAGCCGAGCAGATGCTCGACCACCAAAAGCGCCATGCCGCCGCCGGCCAGCGCCGCCAGGCGCTCGGCCATGCGCGCAAGCTCCGCCGGGTTGAGCCCGGCGGCGAGTTCATCGACGAGGAGGAGACGCGGCCGGGTCGCCAGCGCCCGGGCGAGGTCGAGCTGCTTTTGCTGGGCGCTGTTGAGATCCTCGGCGCGGCGCTCGGCGAGACCGTCGAGTTCCAATTCCGCGAGCAGCGCCGCGATATCCGCCGGGCCCGCGTCGGCGCCGTGGCGGCGGCCATAGGCGGCGGCGAGGGCCACGTTCTGGCGCACGGTGAGGGACGCGAAGGGGCGCGGCGACTGGAAGGTGCGGTTGATGCCGAGCCGGGCGCGGCGGTGCGGCGGAAGCCCGCCGAGCGTCTGGCCGGCAAAGCGCACCGCGCCGCCATCCGGCGGGTAAAGGCCGGAGATGGTGTTGATGCAGGTGGTCTTGCCCGAGCCGTTGGGGCCGACGAGCCCCAGCACCTCGCCGGCGCCGAGCGCGAAGCTGACGCCGTCGAGGGCGCGGAAGCCGCCGAAGCGCTTGACCAGGCGATCGACGGCGAGCAGCCGGTCAGAAGACAAGGGCTCAGGGGACATCGACCCCCCTCCGCTGCAACAGCGAGGCGAGGCCGCGCGGCAGGAACAGCACCAGGCCGACGATCAGCGCGCCATAGATGAGTTGGAAATATTGCGGCACCGAAATGCCGATCAGGTTGTAAAGCCCGTAGAGCAGAATGACGCCGGCGATCGGCCCCGAGAGCGTCGCGGCACCCCCGAACAGGGTGAAGACGATGGCGAAGATCGAGGTCGAGAGATCGAACGCGGTTTCAGGATAGAAAACCGAGATGTGCCAGGCGAACACCCCGCCCGCCAAGCCCGCGATCAGCGCCGAGATCAGCCAGGCGATGATGCGCGAAGACACCACCGGAATGCCGGCCATCGCCGCCGACACCGGATCGTCGCGCCCGGCCTGGAGGGCGAGCCCGAAGCGGCCGTGGCGCAGCCAGGCGACGAGGGCGAGAACGCCGGCGAGGATGAGAAGTGCGGCGCCATAGCTCGCGCGCGGCGCGAACACGCTGGCGAGCGAGACGCCATAGGGCCCTTTGGTGATGTCCTGGAGCGCCGGATTGGCGATCACCTGATAGACCGCCTGCGCCGCGGCGAGATTGGCGATCGCGAAATAGGCGCCGGAAAGGCGCAGAAGCGGCGTCAGAATCATCGCCAAGACCAGTGCCGCCAGCCCCGCGAGCAGGAGGGCGAGCGCCGGTGGCGCGGCGAGATGCATCACCGCGAGCGCAAACCCATAGGCGCCGGCACCGAAAAACCCGACATAGCCGAACGGCAGATAGCCGGTGAAGCCGTAGATGGCGTTGAGCCCTTGCGCCAGGATGAGGAACAGGACGAAGTTGAACAGCAGCAATTGATTGGCATAGACCAAGGGCAGCAGCGCGAAGATCGCGACCACCGGCAGGCCGACCGACAGGAAATCGCGCACCGGCCTAGGCAAGCCGCACCCGCCGCCCGAGCAGCCCGGTGGGACGCGCGAGCAGAACCCCGATCAAGAGAAGATTGGGCAGAAGATCGGCCCAGGCGCTGAAATAGGTCTGCATGAGCAACAGCCCGACGCCGTAGATCAGGCCGCCGGCGACGGTGCCGAGCGGGTTGCCGAGCGAGCCGACGATGATCACCGCGAAGGCGGCGAGATTGACGGAAACCCCCATCGCCGGCGTGACACTGCCGAGCATGAACGGCGCGAAAACCCCCGCCAATCCGGCGAGCGCGAGCCCGATCGCGAACGCGCGCGCCGAGATGCGATGGATATCGATGCCGCTCGCCAGCGCCTCGTCGCGGCTCGCCATCACCGCGCGCGTCAAAAGCCCGCTCCGCGTGTGATAGAGATAGAGATAGAGCGCGATGACCGCGCCGGCGGCGATGGCGGCGCCGATCACCCAGGCGCGCGACAGGGTCTGGCCGAGAAAGTGAAACGGCCCGACGCCGAGCACCCGCCCGGGGATCGACCGTTCGGACGAGCCGAACACGATCGCCGCCAGGGCCTCGATGATCTGCTGGATGCCGAAGAAGAGAATGAGCGAGAGCATCTCGGCATCCTTGGCGAGCGCGAGACGCGGCACCACGAGATAATAGAACGGCAGACCGAGGAGAAAAAACCCGACCATCACCACGGGGGCCGCGATGAACGGCGAGAGGCCGACGAGGTGGAACAAAAAGAACGCCGCGAACGCGCCGAGCATCAAGACGTCGCCATGCGCGAGATTGACGATGCGCATGACGCCGAAAACGAGATTGAGGCCAAGCCCGATCAGGGTGAAATAGCAGCCATAGATCACCCCGCCGAGTAAGGCATGAACCAGCATCGCGGCGCGATCAGGGCGCGCCGATAACCGGCTTGGCGGTCGCGAATTCGGGCGGATAGACGACGGCGATCTTGCCGGCCGCGTCGAACTGACCGATCGGGGTCAATTCGCCGATCTGCGCGCCATCGTCACGCAATTCGAACGTGCCGACCAGGGTCTTGAGCTTTCCCGAAAGGCCGAAGACCGCGCGGCGGAGATCGGGTTGGGACAGGCTGTCGGCATGGGCCAAAGTCTCGCCGATGACGAGGCCGGTGACGTGGCCGGCGATGGCGTTCCAGCCGAATTCGACGCCGCCCTCGCCATAGGCTTTCTCGAAGGCGGCGCGCAGCTCCTCGACCGTCATGCCGATCTCCGGCTTGAGCGTGAGCCCGAGCGCGGTGACATAGGAAAACACGCCCGCCAAGCCTGACGCCCCGACATTCTTGAGCAGGACATTGGTCTCGATGCCGGGATAGAGGGTGAAGACTCCCTTGAATTTCTGGCCCGATTCCTGAAGATTGCGCAAAAACGCGATATCGTTGCCGACATAGCCGAGTTCGAGCACCATGTCCGGGTTGGTCGCCGCGATATTGTCGATCAGCACGGAATAATTCGAGGTGCTGGTCGGCACTCCCTGATCGAAGACGATCTCGACCGGCGAGCCCGGCTCTTTCAGCGCGGCGCGGATGGAATTCGCCTGGGTTCCGGTGAAATCATTGGTGGAATAGAGCAGGGCGACGCGTTTCGCGCCGAGCCTGGCCGCATCGCTTTTCAAAAATTCCCAGAGATAGCGCGGCCAGACGGTGGACACCGGATCGGCGAGCAGCGCGATATAGGGATTGTCCTTGCTGAAGAACGCCGCTCCCGTCCCGGTCGGGTCGAACAGGAACATTTTGTGCTCGCGCGCGATCGGGACCGAAACCGCGGTCAGCACCGAGCCCGAATCGCAGACCAGGAGATCGACCTTGTCCTGGGTGATGAGCTGGTTGGTCAGCGTCGCCGCGGTGCCGGGGTTGCTCTGGTCGTCATAGGAGATCAGCTTGAGCGGGATTTTCTTGCCATAGGCTTTGACGAAGGCGCCGCCGTTCGCGTTCTGCTGCTCGACCCAGAGTTTGAGGGAATCATAAACCGGCATCGAGATGCTGGCATAGGGGCCGGAGCCGGCATGGAGATGGCCGATCTTGATGTCCGCCGGTGCCTCGTCGGCGCGCGCGCCGCCGGCCAGCACCCCCGCGACCACGACGGCGAAAACCGCCAAGCCGGGCCACCATTTCTGCCACGCCGCCATGATTATCCTCCCCTATCCCGCCATTGGCCCGGGAAATTACGGCGCGGCGCGATAGGGGTCAATGCAAGCTTCGCCGCGCATCGGTCAGGCGACAAAACCGCCGCGAGCGGTTAGACTCTCGCCAAGGCCGTCTGAAAGCGCCAGGAAACCGAGGAGGAATGTCCATGCAGATCAGCCGCCGCGCCGCCCTGACTGGCACCCTTGCCCTGCTTGCCGCATCGCGAGGCCATGCCGCCGAGACGCTCAAGATCGGCATGGTCTCGCCGCTGACCGGCCCCGCCGCCGAGCCCGGACGCATCCAGCTCAACAGCGCCCGTCTCGCGATGGACGAGGTGAACGCGGCCGGCGGCGTGCTCGGCCGGCCGGTGGAATTGGTGGTCGAGGATGACCAGACCAGCAATCCCGGCGCTGTCCTCGCCTTCAGCCGGCTCGCCAATCGCGGTGATTGCGTCGGCTATATCGGCTCCATCCGCTCGACCCAGATGCAGGCGATGGCGCCCGATATCGCCCGTGTCGCGCGCCCGGTGATGTTCGGCGGCACCGACCCGACGCTGACCCATAGCGGCAATCCGTGGCTGTTCCGCTGCCGCCCGAATGATCTCTATTCCGCCCGGGTGATCGCCGATTTTGGCGTGAACGACCTGAAAAAGCGCAAATGGGCGGTGGTCTATTCGACCGACGCCTTCGGCTCGAACGGCATGAAGGCGCTGGTCAACTCCCTCGCCGGGCTTGGCGTTGCGCCGGTTCTGGTCCAGGGCTATGCCAACCAGCAGCCCGATTTCACCCCCGTCGTGCTCGCCGTGCGCGGCTCGGGAGCCGAGGTGATGGGGAGCTACTTCACCTTCGAGCCGGATCAGGCGGTGTTCGCCCGCCAGGTGCGCCAGCTCGGCCTTGCCATCCCCTGGGTCGGCTCGCCCTCCATCGCCTCGCCGGTGACGCTGCATCTCGCCGGCCCGGCGCTGTGGGGCACCTATGGTATCGCCGATTTCAACGTCGATTCGAGCCCCGCCGCCGGTGCCTTCGCCGCCGCCTACGCCCATGCCTATGGCGGGGCGGAGCCGGATAATGGCTGGACCTATGACGGGATGCACATTCTCGCCCGCGCGATCAACGCCGCCGGCGGCACCGACCCGGCGGCGATCCGCGCCGCCATCCTCGCCATTCGCGGCTATCAGGGCGCCGAGGGCGTCTATAATTTCGACGCCAATGGCGACGGGTTACACGGCTACAACGTCGTGCAAAACGAGAAGGGGAAGCTGAAATTCATCCGCCACGTCGAATTCCCGCCCTCGGGCTGA
>JAKCCP010000014.1 GCA_021841985.1 Pseudomonadota bacterium
GAGACGCGGTTCCAGCCTCGGTTGCGAACCGCGCTCCCCTACCGGCTCTAGTCTGCCAAAACCAACACCAAATGTCAGATTAAATCTAAGCTACTGCAGATGAGGACCGCCGGCAAAAAAGCACGCCGCCCGTTCGCGAACAAGGTGGTTCACCATCGGCAACGGGCCCGCCCGCGTTCGCCAAGCCTCAAGGCGCGCCGGCGCCGGGCAGCGCGCGCGGATGTGAGCGGGCCGAGCACGATTGTTACCCCAAGGCCCGCCGCTCCCTGGTGATCTTGCCCATCAAGCGGGCCATCTCTACCCGCGCGGCACCGCGCTCGAAGGCCGCAATACATACCATCTGGAGCGTCAATGTCGTGACACGATCTTGTCCCCTGCCCTTGCCTCTCCTGCTCGGCGGCCTGCTCGTCCTCGCCGGCTGCCAGACACCCTCGCCCGCCCCACCGCCTGGGATGCCCATCGTGCATCTCGGCCTGTTGAATAAGGCGCATGCGGTCTGCCATGCCGCACCGCACGCGACGAGCAACGCGCCGCTCCTTGGTGATGCGCGGCTGATTGTGACTGATGGCTCGGCCAAGCTCACCGGCTGTATCGTCAACCCAGGCCCGCTCGACTATTCGGCGGTGGTCGTGGAGATCGCCTTCTTCGATGCCGGGGGCCATTTGCTCAATGCATTGTCACGCGACAGCGCCATGCTGCCGGCCTATGCCGCGCCTCCCGCCGAAGCGACCACCGCGTCGAACTGGGCGATCCCGATCGATGCCTCGGGCGATCCCCACGCCACAGAGGTCGAGGTGCTGGTCCATACCCTGCTCTGCCCCGGCGCCTCGGGGCGCGGCTGCGTCGAGGAGCACGATACCGGCGCCGTCCGTCTCAGCGTCTCGGCGGCAAAATCCTGACCTCGCCAGCGTCCTCGACCGTCGCCAGGAGGCGCACCGAGCGTCGCCGCGAGCACTTTGGTCGAATTCAACAAGCGTGCCGCCAAGACCGACCAGCGGCTCAATCGGCTCTTCGACGCCATCGCGTCCCGTGTCGCTGGCCTCGACGCCCCCGGCCTGAAAAGAGCGCATCGCCGGCCTCAAGGCGATTCGCGAACAAGCCAGCGCCGACGTCGAGCGCGCCCAGGCCGCGCTCGACCATGCCGGCAGCCAGGCTGTTAGCCCCGATATGGCGAGAACCTTCGCCCGCACGGCCCGCCAGCGCATCCGGCTGGAGAGCGGCGGCTACCGCCGCGACCACCTGCGCGCATTGGGCCAGCGTGTCGAGGTCGCGGAAGTCCGCATCATGGGATCGCAATCCGAACTGCTGCGCACCCTGGTCGCCGCCTCAGGCGGGAAATCGGTCGCAGTCGGTGTTCAGAGATCTGTTCTGAAATGGCGCGCCCGAAGAGATTCGAACTCCTAACCCCCAGATCCGTAGTCTGGTGCTCTATCCAATTGAGCTACGGGCGCCGTGACGCGGGGTTTAGCCTATCGTTGGCCGCAAGCGCAAGGGCGGTCGTTCTTGCCGCAAGCGATAAAAGGGTCAGGCACCGAGTTTGTCGAGCTCCCGCACCACCGCCTCGCCCATCACCTGCGTGCTCACCTTAGCGCAATGCTTGGCCATGATATCGGCGGTGCGCAGGCCGCTTGCCAGCACCGTGGTACAGGCGTTCTCGATCAGCCGCGCCTCATCATCCATGGCAAAGGAATAGCGCAGCAGCATCGCGAAACTCAGAATCTGCGCGAGTGGGTTGGCGATGCCCTTGCCGGCGATATCGGGCGCGCTGCCGTGGATCGGCTCGTAGAGCGCGTGGCGCCGCCCGCTCCCGTCGAGCCCGCCGATCGTAGCCGAGGGCAGCATGCCGAGGCTTCCCGTCAGCATCGAGGCGAGATCGGAGAGCAGATCACCAAAGAGATTGGTGGTGACGATGACATCAAACTGGCGCGGATTGCGCACCAACTGCATCGCGCAGTTATCGGCATACATATGTGTCAATTCGACATCGGCGAATTCGCGCTGATGCAGTGCGGTGACGACCTGGCGCCACAACAGGCCGGTTTCCATCACGTTCGCTTTCTCGACGCTGCACACGCGGCGCTGGCGTTTGCGTGCGAGATCGAAGGCAACGCGAGCCACCCGCTCGATCTCGTCGGTGGTGTAGACTTCCGTGTTGATGGCGCGCTGTTTGCCGTTGGCGAGCGTCTCGATGCCACGCGGTTCGCCGAAATAGATGCCCCCTGTGCTCTCGCGCACGATCATCAGGTCAAGCCCGCGTATCACCTCCGCTTTCAGCGTGCTCGCTTCGACTAATGGGTCGAACACCACCGCCGGGCGAAGATTGGCGAACAGGCCAAGTTCGCGGCGCAGCGTGAGAATGGCGATCTCAGGGCGCATATCGAAGCCGAGTTTGTCCCATTTCGGCCCGCCCACCGAGCCGAACAGCACTGCATCGACGCTTTTAGCCTTTTCCACGGTTTCAGGAGAGATCGGCGTGCCACGCGCATCGATCGCGGCGCCGCCGACGAGGTCATCGGAAATTTCGAAGCGCACGCCGCGCCGGCGCTCCATCCAGTCGATCACCCGCCAGACCTCGTGCATGACCTCGGGCCCGATGCCATCACCCGGCAGGACAAGCAGTTGTTTATTGGCGGACATGGAAATTTCCTTGCTAAACTGGTGCGATTGCCGGCAGCCAGGGCTGCGCCGCGCGCCGCGCCTCCTCGAAGCTCGTGATGCGGGCTTCGTGCCGCAGGGTCTGGCCGATATCATCGAGACCGTTGAGCAGAGAATGTTTGCGGAACGGATCGATATCAAAATAAATTTCTTCGCCGTTCGGCCGCACCACCACTTGGCGCGCGAGATCGATGGTGAGCCGCGCATTGTCGCCCTGGCTCGCATCCCCGATCAAGGTGTCGATCACCGCGCGTGGCAGGCGGATCGGCAGGATGCCGTTCTTGAAGCAATTGTTGTAGAAAATATCAGCGAAGTCAGGCGCGATCACGGCGCGGATGCCAAAATCGAGGAGTGCCCAGGGCGCGTGCTCGCGGGACGAGCCGCAGCCGAAATTCTCATGTGCGATCAGAATTTGGGCGCGCCGGTAGGGCTCGCGGTTCAGCACGAAATCCGCACGCTCGCGGCCTTCCACGTCATAGCGCAGCGTGTCGAACAGATGCACACCCAAGCCGCTACGGCGGATGGTTTTCAGGAAACGCGCTGGAATGATCTTGTCGGTATCGACATTGGCGAGCGGCAAGGGGGCCGCGATGGCGGTGAGCGTGGTGAATTTTTCCATCATAAGAACTCCCGGACATCGGCGAGCCTTCCGGTGATCGCGGCGGCAGCCGCCATGGCCGGCGAGACCAGATGGGTGCGTCCGCCCGGCCCCTGGCGGCCCTCGAAATTGCGGTTCGAAGTGCTCGCCGAGCGCTGGCCGGGGGCGAGCTTGTCGGGGTTCATCCCGAGACACATCGAGCAGCCGGGCTCGCGCCACTCGAAGCCGGCATCGAGAAGGACACGATCGAGCCCCTCCGCCTCGGCCTGTTTTTTCACCAGGCCGGAGCCCGGCACCACCAGTGCGCGCACATTGGCTGCCACCCGACGCCCTTTGGCGATGGCGGCAGCGGCGCGGATATCCTCGATGCGGCCATTGGTGCAACTGCCGATGAAGACAACATCGATCGCAACCTCAGCCAATTTCTGCCCCGGCGCGAGGCCCATATAGGCGAGCATGCGCGACAGTTGCGCTCGCTTCGCACCATCCGGCTCGGCCTTCGGATCAGGCACCGCGCCGGTGATCGGCGCCACCGTCTCGGGGCTGGTGCCCCAGGTGACCATCGGCGCGATCTCTGAGGCATTCAGCCGCACCACCTTGTCGAATGGCGCGCCCGGGTCGGAGGCGAGGCTCCGCCAATAGGTGCAGGCGCGGGCGAAATTTTCACCCCGCGGCGCGTAGGGCCGGCCTGCGATCCAGGTGAAAGTGGTTTCATCCGGCGCGATCAGCCCGGCGCGCGCGCCCGCCTCGATCGACATGTTGCACACCGTCATGCGCCCCGCCATATCGAGTTCGCGCACCGCTTCGCCGGCATATTCAATGACATGGCCGGTGCCGCCGGCAGTGCCGATGCGCCCGATGATGGCAAGGATCAGATCCTTCGCCGTCGTGCCAGGCGGCAGCCGTCCGGAAACCTCAATCAGCATGTTTTGAGCCGGCTGCTGCAACAATGTCTGGGTCGCCAGCACATGCTCGACCTCGGAGGTGCCAATGCCGAAGGCGAGCGCGCCCAACGCGCCATGCGTCGAGGTATGGCTATCGCCGCAAACCACGGTCATGCCGGGCAGGATGATGCCTTGCTCGGGGCCGATGACATGGACGATCCCCTGACGTTCATCGAGGAGTGGAAAATAGGGCACACCAAATTCGGCGACATTCTTCTCCAGCGTTTCAACCTGGATGCGGCTTTCTTCCTCGCTGATGCCTGCTCGGCGATCCGAGGTCGGCACATTATGATCGACCACCGCGATTGTCGCTTCCGGGCGGCGCACGGCGCGGCCCGCGGCGCGCAGCCCCTCGAAAGCCTGCGGGCTGGTCACCTCATGGACAAGATGGCGGTCGATATAGAGGATGCAGGTGCCGTCCGGAAGCCGCTCGACCACATGGGCGTCCCAGATCTTGTCGAACAGGGTGCGGGGTTTGGCTCCGGACATGCGCTTTTCCTTTATTCGGCGGCATCCTGCTGAGGGGCGGCGGACGGCGGCGCGTCAGGCTCGATGACGCGGGCCTTCTCGGCGATGCGAGCGGATTTTCCCGAGCGACCGCGCAGGTAATAGAGCTTGGCGCGCCGCACATCGCCGCGGCGGACCACATGGATCTCGGCGATCGTCGGCGCGTAGAGCGGAAACACGCGCTCCACCCCCTCGCCGTAGCTGATTTTGCGCACGGTGAAGTTGCTGTTGAGGCCTTTGTTGGACCGCGCGATGCACACCCCCTCGAAAGCCTGGGTGCGGGTGCGCTCACCCTCCACCACCTTGACCGAGACACGGAGCGTATCGCCGGCGGCAAACTCCGGCACCGGGCGGGCAGCGCTGAGGCGGGCGATCTCGCCGGCCTCGAATTCCTGAATGACGTTCATGGGGGGGAAATCCTCTTTCTTACGGTTTTCTTACGGCGCATCCGCGGCACTGGCAACTGGCGCCGTGAGCGTGCCGGATGGGTATTGGCGGGCCTGGAATTCGGCCCAGAGATCGGGGCGACGGGCGCGGGTCAGGCGCTCGGCCTCCGCCCGCCGCCATGCGGCGATGGCGCCGTGATCGCCCGAGAGCAGAATGTCCGGCACGCGCCTTTCCTGCCACGCCGCCGGGCGGGTATAGTGCGGGTATTCAAGAAGGCCCGCGGAAAAACTTTCCTCCTCGGCGCTTGCCGCCGCCCCCATCACGCCCGGCAACAGGCGCACGCAGGCATCGAGCACGACAAGGGCCGCCGGCTCGCCGCCCGAGAGCACGTAATCGCCGATCGAGACCTCCCGCATGGCGCGCGCCTCGATCACCCGCTGATCAACCCCCTCGTAGCGCCCGCAAAGCAGGATCACGCCCGGACCGGCGGCAAGCTCGCGGGCCATCGCCTGGGTGAATCGCGCCCCACGCGGGGTAAGACAAAGGATCGGCCGACCATCGGCGAGGGCATCCACGGCGCGGTCGATGACATCGGCGCGCAGCACCATCCCGGCCCCGCCGCCGAAGGGCGTGTCATCGACGCTGCGATGGCGGTCGGTGGCGAAGGCGCGAATATCATGGGCCGCCAGCCGCCAAAGGCCCGTTGCCGCCGCCTTGCCGGCGAGAGACAAACCGAGGGGCCCGGGAAACATTTCCAAAAACAGGGTGAGCACGTCGGCCCGCCAGGGTGTAGCGGGCGCGGTCACGGCAGCACCTCGTGCTCGCGGGGCGGGACGACGACGAGGCGGCGGGCAGCAATGTCGATTTCCGGCACCGCGGCGCGGGTGAACGGCACCAGCAGTGGCGTCCGGCCGGGCCGGACGATTTCCAGGCTGGCGCCGGCGCCATAATCGTGGACGGCGGCAACCTGCCCGGCCTCGCCTTCCGGCAGAACAGCGTCAAGCCCGATGAGATCGGCGAGATAGAATTCATCCTCCCCCGCCGGCGGCAAGGCGCTGCGTCCGAGATAGAGGCGGCGATTGGTGAGGCGCGCGGCTTCGTCCCGGTCGCGGATCTCCACCCATGCGCCCTCGCGCCAAAGCGCCAGCGCCGCAATTCCGGTGCCGCGCCAAGTGAGGCGGATCGGTGTGCCAGCCTCGTCGGCGAGCGGACCATAATTGGCGAGCGCCAGCGGTGAGGCGGTGTAGCTCGCGACACGCACGAGCCCCCGCACGCCGTGCGGACGGCCGACCACGCCGACCAGGATGCGCGCCTCCGCCATGTGATCCCCCGATCAGGCCGCTTCGGCTTCCTTGGCGCGTTCCTGGGCCTTCTTCTTGGGCGCTGACTTCACCGGCTGCTCGCGCCAGGTGGGCATCGGCGCCAAGCCGGCCTTGCCGAGAAACCGCGCCACCCGGTCGGTGGTCTGCGCGCCCTGGGAAAGCCAGTGCTGGATGCGCTCGGCCGAAAGCCGCACCCGCGCCTCATGCTCCAGCGGCAGCATCGGGTCGTAACTCCCAAGTTTTTCGATAAAACGCCCGTCGCGCGGGCTGCGGCTATCGGCGAGTACGATGTGATAATAGGGGCGCTTCTTGGCCCCCGCGCGGGCGAGGCGGATTTTCAGGCTCATTTGGCTTCTAACTCCTTGTAATTTAAAGATCGGGTGGGGTCAAAAAGGCGGGCGCCGGCCGGGCATCAACGCCCCGATTCCATGCCGCATCAGGCCCTTCTGGCCGAGCTTGTTCATCCGCTTGATCATCCCCGACATTTCATCGAACTGCTTGAGCAGGCGGTTGACTTCCTGGACGGTGGTGCCGGAGCCGGCGGCGATGCGCTTCTTGCGGCTCGCCTTGAGGATGTCCGGGGTGCGCCGCTCAAGGCGCGTCATCGAGGCGATGATCGCCCCCTGACGCTTGAAAACCGTTTTGTCGAGCTTCGATTCATCGATCTTGCCCATCAGCTTGCCAGCACCCGGCAACATACCGAGAATGCCCGAGATCGAGCCCATGCGGTTGATCTGGCGCAGTTGGGCGGCGTAATCATCGAGATCGAAACGGCCCTTGGCGATTTTGGCGGCAAGCTTTTCCGCCTCTTCCTGCTCGATGGTCTCGGAGGCACGCTCGACGAGGCCCACGACATCGCCCAGGCCGAGAATGCGTCCGGCCACGCGCTCGGGGTGGAATTCCTCCAGGGCGTCGAGCTTCTCACCCACCCCCACGAGCTTGATCGGCGCCCCGGTGACGGCGCGCATCGACAGCGCCGCCCCGCCCCTGGCGTCGCCATCCATGCGGGTGAGGATGATGCCGGTGATGCCCAAGGCCTCGTTGAAGGCGCGCGCCGTATTCACCGCGTCCTGCCCGGTCATGGCATCGACCACCAGCAGCGTCTCGGCCGGGTTGGTCGCGGCCCGGATCGCCTGAACCTCGGCCATCAACTCCTCGTCGATGGCAAGCCTGCCGGCGGTATCAAGAATGACGATATCGAACCCTTCCCGCCGCCCCGCCTCCAGCGCCCGGCGCGCGATCACCGTCGGCGTCTCGCCGGCGACGATGGGAAGGGACGGCACCTGGGCGGACTGGCCGAGCTGGGCCAGTTGCAGCTGGGCGGCCGGGCGCTGGGTGTCGAGGCTGGCCAGCAGCACCCGCTTTTTCTCGCGCTTCACCAGCCGGAGCGCCAATTTGCCAGACGTTGTGGTCTTGCCCGAGCCTTGCAGCCCGACCATCAGGATCGCCACCGGCGGCGGCGCGTTGAGCGCCAGCTTCACGGCGCCCTCGCCGCCAAGATGCTCGATCAGCACATCATTGACGATCTTGATGACCTGCTGGCCGGGGGCAACCGCGCGGATGACCTCGGCGCCGATGGCGCGATCGCGTACGGCTGCAATAAAACTCTTCACCACCGGCAACGCGACGTCGGCCTCCAACAGCGCGAGCCGGACCTCACGCAGCGCCTCGCCGACATCGGCCTCATTCAGCGTGCCGCGCTGGCGCAGCCGATCAAAAACCGCGCTGAGCTTATCGGAAAGCCCCTCGAACATGAAAACCCCTCAACGGAAAACGCGCCGCTGCGCGAACCCTCGCGGAGCGGCGATCTTTCTTTTTCCCCAGTGCCCCAGCCTGCGGGGGCTGTCAAGGCGGAGGATTGTCGCAGTGAGCCCTTGCGCCAGGGCGGCGGCTAGACGCATGAGAGCGGTGCCTCTTCCCCCCAACCTACGGCATGCCCACATCTCTTCTCGGAATGAAATCCGTCATAAAGGATTATGCCGAAAACTCAATAAAGCACCGTGATTTGAAATGCTAAAATATTATAGATATTCAGAGTAAATTATGATCATACATCATGGAACCGCCGGTCTCATGGTTGCTTCGAGCGTGATCCTGCGTCGGCGTCCGCCGTCGTTCCGGGTCGCCATTCCGCTGATCGCCGCTGCCCCTCGGCGATCTCTGCTGGCGTCATCAGGTCCGCGACCCGCTCGCGCATTTGTGCCGCCTTCGCCGCCATGGACTGGTTCGGGTCAGCGGCGGCGATGTTGAACCACATATAGGCCGATACCAAATCCTTCGGCACGCCGAGACCGTGATAATAGGAGGCGCCGAGACTATACTGCGCCGGGGCGTTTTCCTGGGCTGCGGCCAGCAGCCACCAATGGACGGCTTGCACGTCGTCGGGAGCAACGCCGCGCCCGGAATGGTAGGCAAGGCCAAGGTTGAATTGCGCCCCGGCATTCCCCTGTTCGGCGGCAAGACGGAACCAGTGCACCGCCTGTTCGTAGTCCTGCGCGACGCCATGGCCGAACGCATAGGCGCTCCCGAGACTTGACTGCGCGAGCGCGTTGCCTTGCAGGGCGGCGGTGCGAAACCAGTGTATCGCCTGTTCGTAATCCTGCCCCACGCCGCGGCCGAGGGCATAGGCGCTGCCGAGATTGAACGCGGCCGTGGCGTTGCCCTGTTCGGCGGCGAGGCGGATCCAATGCACCGCTTCCGCGTCATCGCGCGGCACGCCGATCCCCATCGCATAGGCGCCGCCCAGGGCAAGTTCGCCCTCGGCATCGCCTGCCGTGGCGGCAAGCCGCCACCAACGCGCCGCCTCCTTGTAATCCTGGGCGACGCCGAGGCCGCCCCAGTACATCTCGCCAAGCTGGACCTGCGCCCAGACGACACCATCGTCGGCCAGCGGCGGCAGCAGTTCCATGGCGCGCTGGTAATCCTTGGCGGCGAGCGCCGCCCTGGCCTCGGCGATCACGCGATCGGATGCCCCTGGAGCGGATGGGCCCGGAGCGGATGGGCCCGCGCCTTGCGCCGGGGAAGGGGCGGTTTCTCCGGTGGGAGAGAGAGCCTCGCCCGGCCCCGTTCCAGCTTCGACGGCGAGCCCGCGCCCTCCCACGACGCCCGATAGGAGCCCCACGAGCAAGAGAAATTTTCGCCCGGTCATCGTGCCTCCCTCCTCTGTCCATCAGGCGGCGGGCGACCAATCAAGGACAGGACGAGGAACAGGGCAAGCCGGGGCGGCGATGAACGGTCTTGATCGCCGCCGCTCTTGTGCGCTCGCGCGCGGCGCGCCATCTACCGCGCCGATGAACACATTTTCCCTCCCCCATGATCCAGTCGGTTGGCACGGCACCACCATTCTCTGCGTTCGCAGCAAAGGATGCGTCGCCATGGCCGGCGATGGTCAGGTGAGCCTGGGCCAGACCGTGATCAAGGCCAATGCGCGCAAGGTGCGGCGCATCGGCCCGAAATCGGAGGTGCTGGCGGGCTTCGCCGGCGCCACCGCCGATGCTTTTACCCTGCTGGAGCGGCTAGAAGCGAAGCTCGAACGCTTTCCCGGCCAGTTGGAGCGGGCTTGCGTCGAGCTGGCCAAGGACTGGCGCACCGACCGCTACCTGCGCCGGCTGGAAGCGATGATGGCGGTCGCCGATGGCGAGCGGAGTTTTACCCTGACCGGTAATGGCGACGTCCTGGAACCCTCGGACGGGGTCATCGGCATTGGCTCGGGGGGGAATTACGCGCTCGCCGCGGCCCGCGCCCTCATGGAAATCCCCCACCTGACAGCCGAGGAGATCGCCCGGCGGGCAATGGCGATCGCCGCCGAGATCTGTGTCTATACCAACCACAACGTGATCGTGGAGACCATCGGGGGGGCGGGCTGATGGACGTGCCGACCTATTTGCCGCGCGAGATCGTCTCCGAGCTTGATCGCTTCATCGTCGGCCAAGCCGAAGCCAAGCGTGCTGTTGCCATTGCGCTCCGCAACCGATGGCGCCGCCAGCAGCTCCCCGAGGGGTTGCGCGAGGAAGTGGTGCCGAAGAACATTCTGATGATCGGCCCGACCGGGTGCGGCAAAACGGAAATCGCCCGGCGCCTCGCCAAGCTTGCCCAGGCGCCGTTCCTTAAAGTCGAGGCGACCAAGTTCACCGAGGTCGGCTATGTCGGGCGCGATGTCGATTCCATCGTGCGCGACCTTGTCGATGTCTCGCTCAACATGCTGCGCGAGGCGTCGCGCCGCGAGGTCCAGACCAAGGCCGAGCTGGCCGCCGAGGAGCGGCTGATCACCGCGCTCGTCGGCGAGCGCGCCTCGGCTGACACCAGGAGCGCCTTTCGCCGCCGCCTGAGAGAGGGTGAATTCGAGGACAAGGAAATCGAGATCAGCCTGAGCGAGGCGCCGGGGATGCCGATCGGCCAGATCGATCTTCCGGGCATGCCGCCCGGGCAGATGATCAACCTCTCCGAGATGATGAAGAACATGATGGGCCGGACGCCGCAGAACCGTCGCATGCGCCTCGATAGCGCTCGCCTCGCGCTCGAGCGCGAGGAGGCGGACAAGCTGCTCGATAACGACCGCCTCGCCAAGGAGGCGCTGCATCACGCCGAGAATAACGGCATCGTCTTTCTCGACGAGATCGACAAAATCTGCGCCCGCACCAGCGAGGGCGGCTTCCGCGGCGGCGATGTCTCGCGCGAAGGGGTGCAGCGCGACCTGCTGCCGCTGATCGAGGGTACGACGGTCAATACCAAATACGGGGCGGTGAAAACCGATCACATCCTCTTCATCGCCTCGGGTGCCTTCCATCTCGCCAAACCCTCGGATCTGCTGCCCGAATTGCAGGGCCGGCTGCCGATCCGGGTCGAGCTCGCGGGTCTGACGCGCGCCGATCTCCGCCGCATCTTGACCGAACCCGAGCACTCGCTGCTGAAACAAGCCCAGGCGCTGCTGGCGACGGAACAGGTGACGCTGGCCTTTGACGAGGCGGCGATCGCGGCCCTGGCCGAGCTGGCCGCCGATATCAACGAGCGGGTGGAGAATATCGGCGCCAGAAGACTCCACACCGTGCTCGAAAAACTGCTCGAGGAGGTCAGCTTCACTGCCCCCGATCGTGCCGGCGAAACCATCACCATCGACGCCGCCTATGTCCACGAGCGGGTTTCCCCCCTAGCCGGGCGCGGCGATCTCAGCCGCTTCATCCTCTAGCGCCGCTGGCCTAGACTAGCGGCATGGAGCCGCAGCGCATTCGCCTGCTGCCCGAGGCGCTGGTCAACCGCATCGCCGCCGGCGAGGTGATCGAGCGCCCGGCGGCGGTGGTCAAGGAACTGGTCGAGAACGCGCTCGACGCCGGAGCACGGCGTATCGCCATCGCGATCACGGGCGGCGGCGTCGAGCGGATCAGCGTCAGCGACGACGGTGCCGGCATCGCCGAGGCCGATCTGCCGCTTGCTGTCGAGCGCCATGCCACCTCCAAGCTTGGCGATGACCAGTTGATCCGCATCACCACGCTCGGCTTTCGCGGCGAGGCGCTGCCTGCGATCGGCGCGGCGGCGCGGCTCGCCATCACCTCGCGCCCGGCGGCCGCTGATCATGCGATGACGTTGCGCGTCGCAGGCGGGCGGGTGTTTGACCCCGTTCCCGCCGCCGGCCCGCCAGGGACCGAGGTGGTGGTGAGCGATCTCTTCTTCGCCACCCCGGCGCGGCGCAAATTCCTTAAATCCCCACGTGTCGAGTCCGAGGCAGCCGAAGCCACGGCGCGCCGCCTGGCCCTGGCCGCCCCGGAGGTAGCATTTCGTTTCGAGGCGGATGGCCGCCTCGCCTTCGAACGTCCCGCCGAGAGCCGCGCGCGTCGCGTCGCCGCCTTGCTTGGTACGCTGGAGGCGCAGGCGCTCCTGCCGCTCGAGATGGCGCGCGGCAGGTTGCAGCTTGCCGGCTTCGCAGGTGCTGCGAACCTGACGCGGGCGAGCGGGGTGGCGCAGTATTTCATCGTCAACCGCCGCCCGGTCATCGACCCGGTGCTGCGCATGGCGCTGCGCATCGCCTATCGCGATGTCATCCCCGCGGGGCGCCATCCGGTGGCGGCGCTCTATCTCGATCTCCCGGCGGAAGAGGTCGATGTCAACGTCCATCCCGCCAAGACCGAGCTGCGCTTTCGCGAGCCCGAGGCGGTGCGTGGCCTGGTCATCGCGGCGCTGCGTGCCGCCTTGGCGGCGCCGATTGGCGTCGCGGCGCCCCCGCCGATGCGCTTTGTCACGCCCTCAGGGCGTGCCGCCGCGGCGCTGCCCAGCACCCGGTATTTCGCCGAGGCCTGCCTGCCGCTCGCGGCCCCCCCCGCTGCACGCCAGATCGCGCCGGATCCAGCGCAAATGGCGCCGGAGGGGGCCGCGCCATCGCCAGAGCCGCATCCGCTCGGTGCCCCGCTGGCGCAGATCTGGGATACCTATATCCTGGCGCTCGCCGCCGACGGCGCGCTGGTGCTCGTCGATCAGCACGCCGCGCATGAACGGCTGACCGAGGAGACACTGGCGGCGGAATGGCGGGCGGGGGGGGTCCGCGCGCAGCCGCTGTTGCTGCCGGCGGTCGTCGAATTGCCCCAGGCGGACGTGGCGCGGCTCGCGGGCGCGAGCGCCGAACTCGCCCATTTCGGCCTCGAGATTGAGCCGTTCGGCCGCGAGGCGGTTTTGGTCCGCGCGCTGCCCGCCGTGCTCGGCGCGCCTGATCCCGGGCCGCTCCTCCGCGACCTCGCCGACGAGCTGGCCGAGAGCGGCGAGGCCCAGGCACTCGCCGCGCGGCTCGATGCGGTGATCGGCCGACTCGCCTGCCATGGCAGCGTTCGCGCCGGGCGCAAGCTGGGAGGGGACGAGATGGCGGCGCTGCTGCGCCAGATGGAGGCGACGCCGCGCGCCGCGACCTGTAGCCATGGCCGCCCGACCTTTCTCAAACTCAGCCGGGCTGAAATCGAGCGGCTGTTCGGGCGCCGTTGAAGATGACGGAACGATGACAATTGATGTCACAAAACCTTCATAAAACTGCAATCAAGCGGACGCCGTCCCCGCGTAAACCCTTGCCGCCGAGCAAAATTCGAGGAAATCCGATGTCGCTTTTCCGTCTTCCGCTTGCGCTCGCTTTTGTCCTTGGCCTGATCGTGCTCGGCGCCCAGCCGGGCGAGACCGCCTCGATCACCGGCGCCGGCTCGACCTTCGTTTATCCCATCCTCGCCAAATGGTCCGAGGCCTATCGCCAGCAGACCGGCACCGAAATCAACTACCAATCGATCGGCTCGGGTGGCGGCATCGCGCAGATCAAGGCCGGCACCGTGACGTTTGGCGCCTCCGACATGCCGCTGACACCAGCGGAATTGAAGGAGGCGCGGCTGATCCAGTTTCCCTCGGTGATCGGCGCCGTTGTACCGGTGGTCAATCTGCCTGGCATTGCGGCCGGGGCGCTGCATCTTACCGGCCCGGCGCTCGCCGATATCTATCTCGGGCGGGTGAAGAAATGGAACGATCCCGAGATCGCGACGCTCAATCCCGAACTCAAGCTACCCGACATGGCGATCACCGTCGTGCATCGCTCGGACGGCTCCGGCACAACCTTCAACTGGGTCGACTACCTCGCCAAGGTAAGTCCGGAATGGAAGGCCCGCATCGGCGAGGCAACCTCGGTTTCCTGGCCGGTGGGCGTTGGCGGCAAGGGCAATGAGGGGGTCGCGGCCTATGTTCAGCGCATCAAGGGGGCGATCGGCTATCTCGAATATGCCTATATCCTGCAAAACAAGATGACGTTCGCGCTGGTGCAGAACGCCGCCGGACGATATCCGGTGCCCGGGAAAGCCTCGTTCCAGGCTGCGGCGGCAAGTGCGGATTGGTCGAAAATCTCGGATTTCGACCTGGTTCTGACCAACGCGCCGGGCGAGGACGCCTATCCGATCACCGCCACCACCTTCATTCTGATCCATCGCGGCGGCGATGATGCCGCGGTCAAGGCGACGCTCGATTTCTTCCGCTGGGCCTTTGAGAAAGGCCCGGATCTGGCGGAACAGCTCGACTATGTACCGCTGCCGGCATCCCTGGTCGCCGCCATCGAGGCCTATTGGCGGACCACCATGCCATGAGCGGCGCCGAGGCCAAGACAATCGCTGCTTGGCCGGGCGAGATGGCGCGGCGGCGGAGCGGAGCGTTGGGTGATCGTATCTTTCGCGCCCTCGTGGCGCTGGCGGCGGGTCTGGTGCTGCTCGCCCTCGGCGGCGCGGCGGCGGCGATATTGTGGGGCGGGCTGCCGGCCTTTCTGCACTTTGGCCTGTATTTCCTCACCAGCACGGCGTGGGATCCGGTGCGCCGCGACTTCGGCGCGATGGTGCCGATCTACGGCACGCTCGTCACCTCGCTGATCGCTATGCTGAGTGCTGTCCCGATCAGCTTTGGCATCGCAGTTTTTCTCACCGAGGTCGCGCCCGGTTGGCTGCGCGGGCCAGTGGGTGCAGCGATCGAGCTGCTCGCCGGCATTCCGAGCATCATTTATGGAATGTGGGGGTTGTTCGTTTTTGCGCCGTTCATGGCCGATCATGTCGAGCCTTGGCTGACCACCCTCCTCGGCCCGCTGCCGCTGTTGGGCGCGCTGTTCGATGGCCCGCCGCTCGGCATCGGCATGCTCACCGGCGGGCTCATTCTCGGCATTATGGTGGTACCGTTTATCTCGTCGGTGATGCGCGATGTCTTTCTCCTGGTGCCGCTGCCGCTCCGCGAGGCGGCGTTTGGCCTGGGCGCGACGCGCTGGGAGTTGGTCTGGCGGGTGATGGTGCCGTACGCGCGCACCGCCCTGATGGGGGGCGTGTTTCTCGGCCTCGGGCGGGCGCTCGGGGAGACCATGGCGGTGACCTTCGTGCTCGGCAACGCGCATGATTTCAATCTTTCGCTGCTGATGCCCTCGACCTCGATCGCCGCCGCGATCGCCAACGAATTCACCGAGGCGGATTCCGAGATCTATCGCTCCTCGCTCATCGCGCTCGGGTTTTTACTGTTCCTCATTACCTTCGTGGTGCTGGCGGTGGCAAAGCTGCTGATGGCCCGCCTCGCCCGCGCCGAGGGGCGGATATGAGGCAGAGGCCGGCTCCCCTGGTGCTGCGCCGCCAGATGATCAATGGCCTGGCGCTGGGGCTCGCGGGTTTTGCGACGCTGCTCGGGCTGGTCGCGCTGATCTGGATTCTGGCGACCATCATCGTCAATGGCGCTGCCGCCCTCGGCCCGCAGCTTTTCACCCGCGACACACCGCCGCCGGGCAGCATGGGCGGTTTGCGCAACGCGCTCGTCGGCAGCGCCATCATGACCGGGCTCGGCGTCCTGCTCGGCGCCCCGATCGGTATCCTCGCCGGCACCCATCTCGCGGAGTTTGGCCGCGCCAGCCGCTTCGCCGAAACCATCCGCTTCATCAACGATATCCTGCTCTCGGCACCCTCGATCGTCACCGGACTTTTTGTCTACCAAATTGTCGTGCAGCCGAGCGGACATTTCTCGGGCTTTGCCGGCGTGCTGGCGCTGGCACTGGTGCTGTTGCCAGTGGTTGTGCGCAGCACCGATGAAACGCTGCGCCTGGTGCCGATCTCGCTCCGCGAGGCGGCGCTGGCGCTCGGCGCGCCGCATTGGCGCATGGTTCTGCGGGTGCTCTATCCGGCGGCACGCACGGGAATGCTCACCGGGGTCCTGCTCGGTATCGCGCGGATCAGTGGCGAGACCGCGCCGCTGCTGTTCACCGCGCTCAACAATCAATATTTCACCTTCGATCCCGCCCAGCCGATGGCCAATATGCCCGTGGTGATCTTCCAGTTTGCCTTGAGTCCCTATGAAGCGTGGCACGCGCTGGCCTGGGCCGGGGCCTTGTTGATGACGCTTTTCGTGCTGCTCCTGAGCGTTGCGGCGCGCCGGCTGCTGCGCACCGGTTCGGCATAAGGGAATGAAGATGGAGACCGCAATGTCCGCGCGTGAGGCTGCTCAGGCCCCACCCGTGCCGCGCATCATGATGGAAAACCTGCATTTCTTCTATGGCGAGACCGAGGCTCTGAAAAACATCACGCTGGCGCTGCCGCAATGTCAGGCGACCGGCATGATCGGTCCCTCGGGTTGCGGTAAATCGACGCTGTTGCGTGTGCTCAACCGGATGTATGATCTCTATCCCGGCCAGCGCGCCACGGGTCGGGTGATGATGGATGGCGAGAACATCATCAGCCCGGAGATCGACGTCAACCGGCTGCGCAGCCGTATCGGCATGGTGTTTCAGAAGCCGACGCCTTTTCCTATGTCGGTTTATGAGAACATCGCCTTTGGCGTGCGCCTGCATGAACGGCTCGGGCGTGCCGCGATGGACGAGCGGGTGGAATGGTCGCTTGTGCGAGCGGCGTTGTGGGATGAGGTGAAGGATCGTCTGCGCGGCCCAGCAACATCGCTCTCGGGTGGTCAGCAGCAGCGCCTCTGCATCGCGCGTTCGATCGCGGTAAGGCCCGAGGTGATCCTGCTCGATGAGCCGACCAGCGCGCTCGATCCGATCAGCACGAGATCGGAAGAGGAGCTGATCGACGAGCTGAAAACCGATTTCACCATCGCCATTGTCACGCACAACATGCAGCAGGCGGCGCGCTGCACCGATCAGGTGGCGTTCTTTTATCTCGGAGAGCTGATCGAGGTCGGCCCAACGGCGCAGGTTTTTACCGCGCCGCGCCAGCGCCGCACGCAGGAATACATCACCGGGCGCTTCGGTTGACAGGGATCGGGCCAACGCCATGAGCGAACCCACGGGACATATCGTGAAAAGCTATGAGCAGGAATTAAAGCGTCTCGCCGATCTGATGGCGGAGATGGGCGGGCTAGTGGAGAGCCAGATGGCGCTGGCCGCACAGGCAGTGGTGCAGCAGGACGGCGCCGCCGCCGCGCGCGCCATCGAGATTGACCCCAGCGTCGATGCTTTGGAGCGCGAGGTCGAGCAGTTCGTCATCCGTCTCCTCGCCTTGCGCCAGCCGGTCGCGAATGATCTACGCAAGATCGTGGCCGCGCTTAAGATCACATCGGACCTTGAGCGCATCGGTGATTATTCCGCCAATGTCGCGAAGCGCAGCATGATCCTGGCACAGTTCAAGATGCCCTACAGTCTCACCGGTATCGCCCACATGGCGCGCATGGTGCAAGAAAATCTCAAGGCGGTGATCGATGCGGTGAGCGAGACCGATGCCGCCAAGGCGATCGCAGTGTGGCGCTCCGATCAGGCGGTCGATGACATCTACAACACCATCTTCCGCGAGCTTATCACCTATATGATCGAGGATCCGCGCAACATTACGCCTTGCACGCACCTACTGTTCATCGCCAAAAATCTTGAACGCATCGGCGATCACGCAACCAATATCGCCGAGAAAGTTCACTATACAGCAACCGGCGAGACGTTACCCGAAACGCGGCCGAAGGGCGACAATTCGCCCTACCCCGCCATCCACACCCCCTGATCGCGCCACGGATCATGGCCAGGAGACGCAAGAACATGCCGGAATTATCGCCCCGCAGTGCCAAGCCGAGGGTGCTGATCGTTGAGGACGAAGCGCCGCTGTCGACGATGCTGCGCTATAATCTTGAAAAACAGGGATTTCGCGTCGAAGAGGCGGCCGACGGACAGGAGGCTTTGCTGCGCATCAACGAGGCTGTGCCAGATATCGTACTGCTGGACTGGATGCTGCCCAATCTTTCAGGCATCGAGGTCTGTCGCCAGATCCGCCGCGGTAGCGCGACCCGCGACCTTCCTGTGATCATGGTGACGGCGCGCACCGACGAGCAGGACGCGGTACGCGGGCTCAATACCGGGGCCGATGACTATATCACCAAGCCCTTCAACATCGAGGCGCTGCTGGCACGCATGCGCGCGCTGCTGCGCCGCGCGGGAGGGTCCGTGAGCAAGGGCCGGCGCGAATTTCACGATGTCGTGATGGATCTTGCGACGCATCGTGTCTATCGCAATGGCCGGGGCGTCCATCTCGGCCCGACCGAATTCCGCCTGCTCGATTTCCTGTTGCAGCACCCACGCCGCGTTTTTTCGCGTGAGGAGTTGCTCGACGCGGTATGGGGCACTGATATCCATGTCGAGCCACGCACGGTCGATGTGCATATCCGCCGCTTGCGCAAGGCGATCAATGAGGCAGGTGAGATCGATCTGGTGCGCACGGTGCGCGCCGCCGGTTACGCGCTCGATACCGAAAGTCACTGATCAGGAAGTGGCCAACCGGCTGAGAAAAGCCTGACGGAATTTTGTAACCTTTGGGGCCACTACGGCGCGGCAATAGCCAGCATTGGGGTTCTTGGCAAAATAGTTCTGGTGATAATCCTCGGCGGGGTAGAATTCGGCAAGAGGGATCACTTCGGTGACGATTTGTTCCTCCCAGATTCCGCTCGCCGCGATTTCCGCGATCACCGCGCGCGCCGTTGCTTCCTGTTCAGGCGAATGGGCGAGGATGATCGAACGGTATTGCGTGCCGGCGTCGTGGCCTTGCCGGTTCAGGGTGGTCGGATCGTGGATGGCAAAAAAGACCCTCAGGAGATCGTCATAGCTGAGGGTGGCAGGGTCGAAATCGATTTGCACAACCTCGGCATGTCCTGTGCGTCCAGTGCAGACCGCCTCATAGCTTGGCCGCGCGACCTGCCCCCCAGCATAACCCGAGACGACATGTGAAACCCCTCGTAGATCGCGGAATACCGCGTCGAGGCACCAGAAGCACCCACCGCCCAAGGTGGCCTGTTCGATTGCCATACGAATTTTCCTCTACCTCTATATTCCGGAGTGGAGATCTGGTGCCCCTGACCCAGCGGGGTCAAGGGGCGACGTCCCTGGCATACTCGGAATCTCACGAATTCTCGGTATATTTTTGGTCTGGCGCGCCGCCCCAGCCACACCGTCGACGAGGTGCCGGCGTGGTCGTTCGCCATAATATCCGGCCAAAGCGTCGTTCGTCGGTGCTATCTGGCCGATATCGGAGCCGATGTTATCGGCCGATATCCCAGCAATCGCCGTGCTCTTTGTGCCGGTGGCGAACTGAACATTATAGGCTGGCCGGCAGCCAGCGCCGGCTATCTTCATCCCCGTGACTGAGCATCGGTCGTCGAGGCGCGTGGCTTTTTCACGCAAGGCTTGTCCGATTGCGGCCCCTCAACAGGATCCTTCTGGTCTTTCCCCGCATCCTCCTGGGCTTTTTCCGCCGCACGTTCGGCCTCTCTGAGAGCCTGCTCCTGCTGCCGGGTGTGTAGTTCCTCGGTCACCGCCAGTGCCGCGCGCACACGTCGCTCGCGATCCTCAGCTGCACGCAAACGCACCGTCGCAGATTTGCAGGTTATGATCCTGGCAACGCAAAGATCCACAGGACAGATCCCTCCTCTGGCAGTGCCATGTCCGGCACGAGCGTTGACAATTCCTGGCCTTGGCCGGAACCGTTACCGACGGATACCGCGATGTACTGCTTGCCATTCACGCCATAGCTGATCGGGAAGCTGTTAACGGCGTTATTCGTTCGGACCTGCCATAGCACTTTGCCGGACACGCCGTCGATGGCCCGGAAGTAGCGATCCCATGAACCAGCGAACACCACACCGCCCGCCGTCGGCAGCACGGCGCTCGTCGCCGGTGCGCGAAAGCGGAACGACCAGGTCGTGGAGCGGTCGCTCAGCTTGACGGCGTCTATCCGGCCGATATTCCCATCACTCCCGGGGATCAGATTGCGTGCGAAGGTGGCCCGCCCGCCGCCGTCCCGATAGACTTGTCCGGGGGCGAGAGGAATTGGTGTTGTATAGGCGCAGAACTCATTCAATGGGAGGTAAAGCGTTTGCGTGTCCGGGTTGTACGCGGTCGCCGGCCAGCCCCGCGCGCCGGGATCCGAAGGACAATTCATCGTCGTCTGACCGATATGCGGGATCGAGGCTTGATTGATCGTCTTTGCGCCGGTCTTCGGATCAATCGAATCGATTATATTCTGCGGAACGGTCTCCTTGGCCCAGAGCCACTCACCGGAGTCGCGGTCAACCGCCTCAATCATGCCGAGCTTGCCAGTGCTGATCACCATTTTGCGCATCGTGCCGTTCACGGGCAGATCGACCAGAACCTGCTCGAAGGCATCGTCAAGATCCCATGTGTCATTTGCCAGATGTTGATAATACCATTTCACCTTGCCGGTCGTCACGTCGATCGCCAGCGTCGAGTCTGAATAAAGCGCTGAATTCGTTATTCCCGGTGCGGCCTTGAGTGGCAGCGTACCACGCATTTCGGCGATCCAGGGGTAGGGCTCAGCGACGCCGAAATAAGCCAGGTTCCGTTCTGGGTCGAACGAGCCGGCGGCCCAGACAGACAGGCCGAAGCGATTTTCTAGCGGCACGCCGTTCCAGCTGTTCGCGTTCGGGTCTCCGGGGTGCGCGATCGTCCAGATGCGCCACTTCTCAGCGCCGGTCTTGACGTCATGCCCAGTGATGAAGCACCCGCCGGGCTCCCCGTTGCCGCAGCCGCTCATGCCCTGCAGCACCATTCCGTTGGCGACCATCGGGCCAGAGGTGTAGCGCCAGCCCTTCTGCCAGTCAGCTGTTTCATGGTCCCAGACAATTTTTCCGGTCCTCGCGTCCAGGGCGACGATATGAACATCGGAGGTGGCGATAATGATCTTGTCCTCGAAGATGGCCATGTTCCGCTTGGTCAGGTCGTTGCCTCGGCCATCAGCAAGCTTCTCTGGGAGATCGCGGCTGTATTCCCAAATCAGATCGCCGGTCGCGGCATTGAGGGCCTGCACCTTGTCACCAAAGTTCCAGATATAGAGGATCCCGTCGTGAACGATCGGCGTGCTCTCGGTCGCCCCACTCGTCAGCGACCAAGTCCACGCGACACGAAGATCCTTGACGTTATCTCTTGTAATCTGTTTGAGCGGACTAAAGCCGAAGCCGTCATAGGTGCGACGCCACATGAGCCAGTCATTGGGGTCGGGATGGAGCAGCATGTCCGCGCTCACCGGGCGCAGATTCTTCATGGGGTCTGTCGCCTGCTCCGCACGCGCGGAGATGCCGAAAAGGCTTGAAAGAAACGCAACGAGGAGCATTTCCCTCGCGGCTCTCAATATGGGGGCTCGGTCAATTGACATCTCGCGTGCTTCTCTCTGGTTGATCGGTGTCACAGGGGCGCAGCCTTGCTGGCGGCTGGTTCGCCATGCCGGGCTCGGCGGCCGGCTAGCATATTCTTCTGACTCACAGACATATCGCGAGCCTCCGGCTCTTGACGGGCCTTCACTTCCAATTCACAATCTGAGCATGTAGGGCTTTTTAGCGAATTCCCGGTAAAGACAACACTAATGCCACACGGCGCATCGTCAAGCGGGCGATGTCCCCTTGGCGCGCGGCGACTCAAGGCTTCGCCGATTGACAGCATTGCACCATCGCGCAATGATAATCATGCCGCTGGACGATGAATGAGGGGGAAATGTCATCTGCCGTGAAACACGCCGTTCTGGGCTTCGCCGCTGCGGTCGTTTCGGTGCTGACTTTTCATCAAGCGGCGTGGGAGGTATTGCACCTCTTGGCCTTGCCTGGGCTGGCGCTTCCAGCGCCATATCCCTTGGATCCCGTGATCCCGTTTGGGCTACCACGGATCGTGAATTACTGCCTGCTGAGTGGGATTTGCGGCCTCGTGTTCGGCTTAGCGACTCCCCGAATGCGGGGACCGCTGTGGTTGTGGGGTCTTGGCCTAGGCGTGATTGTCGCCGTGTTTGGCTTATTGACGGTTTCCGGGATCAAGCATTTTCTGCCGGGCGCGCGCTGGATACCGCTAAAATACTACACGGGAATAATGACCATTGTCCTAACCTATGGCCTTCCGATGAGTGGCAGCATCGCTTCACCCCTGACCTGGATCCGCTCACTCTTGGTTGATGGAATCTGGGGCGTTGGACTTGGGCTGATCCTACCACGGCTCGGCCTGCGGCCATCGCGCCAATAGAGTGGCGATACGGCAATGAAGGTCTTGTTGTCATTGAACCCAGCAGGCCGTTCTCTAATCGCGTCTCCCCTGTCAATAGGATTTCCTGATTACGCATGAGCTTCAGCCAACTTTAGCAGCTGGCATGGCATTGGCGACGTGTATGTCCTGATAAAGGCGAGGCGCGGCACCATCGAGCCAAGCCCATAACAGCGATTGAACCGACATTCGAGATCCGCGAGATAACGGGCAGATGTCTGATTCTGTAGGTGGCACGGCGCGATCACATGAGGGTCGCGATGCGGGCAATCGCGGCGGCGCCAGATCGGCAAGGTTCGGGCTGAGCGGGGGTGCTCAGCTCGGAGCGGCGACTTCAGGAGCACCGAGCCGGCCGGGCCATGGTCCTCAGTCGATGCGAAACGGGTTTGCGATTCGCAATTGCTCCTGAATTACCATGCCGTCGTGCATGTCCTCCGACCAGAGCGTGTCGCACTCGGCGTGGAGTGCGGAGGCGGCGATCGTGGCGTTGTAGATCGAAAGACCATAGCGCTCGGCGAGCACGAGGCCGGTCTCGTGGATCTCCACCGTGATCGGTTGCACCGGAAGCAGGGCACGAATCGTGGATAGAAGCGCATGGGTCTCGGGCCAGTTCATGCGCATTTTGCGGCGCGACACGTTGGCCAATTCGTTCAGCACCTGCACGCTGATCGTGGCGCCGTCAGCGATGATCTTCTCCGCCCGCTCCGCCTTCACCGGATCGCCCGACGCCACATAGACCAGGACGTCGGTGTCGATGAAGCTACCGGGCATTCGCCTCGTCCCGGTCGAATTTGAAGTCGGCGGGCAGACGGCCGCGGAAGGCTCGCAGGCGCTTCAGCAGCTCGTCTCGCCCGGGTTTGCGGGCGACGGCGAAGGCGCGTGCGTCTGCGACGTGGATCTCGATGTCGTCGCCTTCCTTCAGCTCAAGCGCTTCCACGACGGCAGCAGGGAGGCGAACGGCGAGGCTATTGCCCCATTTGGCGACTTGCATGACCTCCTCCAGAGATATACAGCAATCTATATGTATATCTTTCGGCCGTTCCGTCAAGGAAAGTGAGCAGTAGCCGATCTCGCGCCTGCCCCCAGAGCCGCGACGGGACCCCGGTGTTCGGGATCATCAAGTCGGTGCGCGGGTTTCGCCAGTTCCTCTTGCGCGGCCTCGGCAAGGTGGAGGGCGTTCTTTTTTCAAGTTCGATTGACTTTCAGGCGCTGAGTGAGACCAAGCCCTTTTCGCGTCAATATTGCTGTAGCGCTAAACCCAGAACGGGGTCTCGGCGCGCAGTCGGCGCAGCGCCCGCTCGGCCTTGGCGGTGGCACGCGGCCGGATCGCGGCGGCGAAGCCGAGCACGACCCCTCGCGCCAACACGAACCCGGGTGCGCCCTCGGCGCCAGCGAGATCGCCGATCAGCCGCGCCGCCGTGGTCGCGTCATTGGCGGCGCCAAGCCATTCCTGGAAGTCAGCGAGACGCCGCAGATACCGACGCGTGCGCCGCGGTGGAAAACAGCGGGCAAAAGCCTCGCCGAGATAGCGCAGCCGCTTGGCATCGAGGCGGAGCCGATGCAACCGCTCGGCCGCCAGCCCGGCCAGCGTCTCGGTGCCCAGAACGCGCCGCGCCCGCCGCGCCAGCAAGGCTGCGGCGAAGGTGCCGAACTCCTCCCCGCTGTCCCCAGCGGCCAGCGGCGCGAGGCGCTGTGGCAGCAGTGCCAGTGCGATCTCGAGGGCGCGAAACCGCGCACTCTCAAGCCAGTCCTGTATTTCCCGATATGCCATCGACCGACGCTCGCGAGCCGCCGCGAACAACCCTGCCAGCTCCGCCTCGTCTGGAAAATTATTTTTCAAAATCAGTGAGCTGCCGGCAAGAAATACGTCCCAGTCGCGTCCCCTCCCGAGGCCGCGCGCAAGGCTCCGCAATTCGGGGCGGAGCTCCGCTACGGCCGCGGCGGAAATCAGCGGGATCAGGGCTGCAAACACCGCGCGCAACCGCCTTGAGGCCACGCGCGCTTGATGCAGTCTCTCGGGATCCGCACCTGGCTCGACCGTGCGCAGTGTCATCAGTGCGGCGAGAAACGCCTCCGCATGCGCCGCTAGAATCTGTCGTGCGGCGGGGATCAAGGGAGAATGCGCGCCAAAATCCACAGTCGCCACCGCCGCGGCAAGCCGTGACGCGGGCGGGTTCGGGCGGCTGAGCGGCAGGTCGGCGGCCAAGGCGCGCGCCGCCGTGGCGACCGCCTCGGCCGGGCCGGTGAAGCGCAGCCGGCAGAATCGCCCACGCATGCCACCGGCAACGCCAAGCCCCTCGACGCAGCGCAACGCAACGCCTGGCCAGGCTCGGCTGGTGAACAGACGCTGCCGGCCAATCATGCCCCCGATCGGGGGGGACAACCAGGCGGGATCGGCAGCCAGGCCGGGGCGGGCAATGAACACCGCCCCGTCGGCCCCGGCAAACCACATCTCGGCCAGGCGTCGCGAACGGCCCATCCGGAAATCACCGGCGGCAAAGCCAGGCGTTCGGGTCAGGTGCGACGCCACTTCCGCATCGAGCGCGAGTTCGAGAGCAGCCAGCGGGGCGTCGCCGCCCAGGAAGCTGTCTCCGGTTCTAGGTGCCCTCATCGCCAAGATCGCGGGGCGAGAGCACACGCGCCAGCCGCGCCTGCCCCGCCGCCAGATGCGCCCAAGCACCGCCACAAGCAAACTCCACCAGCGTGCCGGTGGGGAGCCCCTCGGCCAGCACGCGCCGCGCCCTCTCGGGGCCGCTGCCGGGGGCGGCCAGAAGAACCGCGCAGGCGCGCAGCCCAGGATTGTGGCCGATTACCATGACACTCCGCACCGTCTCGGCGACCTCGTTCACCAGGCGCAGGATCTCCGGCGCGCTCGCGAGATAGAGCCGATCGATGGTTTCGATCAGCGGAGCCTCCGGCCAGGGTTCGAGACATTCGAGCGTCTCCTGGATGCGCCGCGCGCTTGATGCCAGCACCAGATCAGGTTGCAGCCCGAGCGCGTGCAGCGCGCGGCCCATGGCGAGCGCGTCGCGCCGTCCACGCGCCGTAAGCGGCCGCGCCGGATCGGGGAGGCCGGGTCCCTCGGCGACCGCCTTGGCGTGCCGCAGCAACAAAAGCTGATGCATCGCGCGCTCTATTCGGCGGCAAGCGACAATTGGGCGGCTTCGGCGCGCAGCCATACCGATGTATCGTGAAACGCCGCGCCTCCCTTGGGCGGGGCGGCATCATCGCCGGTGAGTGCGTTGATGCCCATGCCACCGGGAAAATCCTCCCCAGGCCAGATGCTCTCGACCACCACCACGCCGGGTTGCAGCCCATCGAACAGCCGGACATGGACAACGACCTCGCCGCGCGCATTGCCGAGCCGTACCAGCCCGCCCTCGATCAGGCCAAGCCGCGCCGCATCCTCGGGATGAACGAGCGCGGCCGGACGCTTCTCGCGCCGCCGCCCGCTCGGGGTTTCGGTGAAGGTGGTGTTGAGGAACTGCCGCGCCGGGGCAGCGACCAGGCGGAACGGGCGATCGGCCGTCGCCTCCTCGCTCGAGACCATATGGTCGGGGAGTGCCGGCATGGCGGCGCCATTAGGGCCGATCGCCGCCCAGTCGGGGGCGAAGTGGAATTTGCCATCGGCATGGCCGAAGCCGTTGAGGAAATGGCTGGTTGCGAAATCGGGCTGGGCGTCGATCCAGCGCGAAGCCAGCACGGATTGCGCGTCCGGCCAACCCGAAACTCGCAGCGTCGCGTCGATCAATTCCATCGCACTCATGGTAAAACCGGGATGGCGCGCCCCGAGCCGCTCGGCAAGCGCGCCGATAACCTCGTGGTTGGAACGGCAGGCCCCGGGTGGGTCGATCAGCTTCGGACCGATCTGGATATGGCTGTGCCCGCCCGCCTGATAGATGTCGTCATGCTCCATGAACATCGTCGCCGGCAGCACGATATCGGCGAATTTCGCGGTTTCGGTGAGGAATTGCTCATGGACGCAGACGAACAGATCCTCTCGCGAAAACCCGCGCCGGACGCGGTTGGAATTGGGCGCGACGGTCACCGGGTTAGTGCTCTGGATCAACAGCGCGTGCACTTCCGGCCCATCGCCGAGTTCGCTGCGGTCGCCGGTGAGGACGGCGCCGATCCGGCTCATATCCATCTCGCGCACGCGCGGATCGCGTGCGTCCAGGCCTTCGATCAGGGTCTTGTCCCAGTGATAGATGTGGCGGTTGTTCCAGAACGCGCCGCCGCCCTCGTGCTGCCATTTGCCGGTGACGGTGGGGAGGCAGGTCACGGCGAAAAGATTGGCGGCGCCATTGCGCAGTCGCGAAAACCCGTAGCCGACGCGGATATAGGCGCGTGCGGTCGCGCCATAGAGTTTGGCGAAATGCTCGATGGTCTCGACGGAGAGGCCAGTAATAGCCGACGCCCAATCTGGTCCGCGAGTGGCGAGATGCGCCTCCAGCCGCTCGGGGCAATCGGCATAGCGCGCCATGTAGGCGCGATCGGCATAGCCGTCGCGGAAAGCGATGTGCATCACCGCACAAGCGAGCGCGCCATCCGAGCCAGGACGGAGTGCGAGATGAAAATCGGCGACCTCGGCGGTGCCGGTACGATAGGGGTCGATGACCACGAGCCTGGCGCCGCGTTCCTTACGGGCGCGGCTGATATGGGCCATGACATTGACCTGGGTCGCGACCGGGTTGGTACCCCAGACGATGATCAGGTCTGAGCGCGCCATCTCCCGCGGATCCGGCCCCCAGATCTTGCCCACCCCCGCCTCCCAGCCGGATTCGGCGAGATAGGTGCAGATCGTGGTGCGCTGGCGCGAATAGCGCATGACGTGGCGAAGGCGGTTGATGCCGTCGCGCTGCACGAGGCCCATGGTGCCGGCATAGTAATAGGGCCATACTGCTTCGGCGCCGTGGCGCGCAGCGGTGTCGCTGAACGCGCCGGCGACGCGGTCGAGCGCCTCGTCCCAGCCGATCCGGCGAAACTGGCCGCTACCTTTGGGGCCGGTGCGCAACAGCGGCTCTGTCAGCCGGTCGGGGTGGTGGATGCGCTCAGCGTAGCGCGCGACCTTGGCGCAGACCACGCCGGCGGTGTAGGGATTGGCGCCGGCCCCGCGCACCGCGCCGATGCGGGCGCCCTCCAGCACCTCCACCTCGAGCGCGCAGGTCGAGGGGCAGTCATGCGGGCAGACCGAGGCGCGGATCTCCCGCGCGGGCGCGTTGGCCGGGATCGCTATCATTGCGCCAGCCTAGCCATCACCGCCCGCCTTGGCAACGCGCAAGCCGAGCGCTACCAAGGTTTCGCCGAATTTTGCCGCGGAGGTTTCATGCTTGAGCGCCGGCTGCTTCTCGCCCTCGCCACGATCGGTTTCGGCAGTGCTCTCGCCACGCCGCCGGTGGCGGCCCAGATGGCCGCCAGGAACGGCATCATGATCGAGCACCCCTGGGCCCGCGCCACACCGACCACCAGCCTCTCCAGCGTCGTCTATCTCACCATCGTCAACAATCATCGCGATGACACCCTGGTGCATGCCAGCACGCCGATCGCGACCATGGCGACACTGCACCAGACCCGGCTCGATAACGGCATCATGCGCATGCTACCGATCGAGGCCATTCCGATCGCCGAGGGCGAGCGGCTGATGCTCAAGCCCGGCGGCTATCACATCATGCTCACCGGGCTGATGAAACCGCTCAAGCCCGGCACGTATTTCCCGCTCACCCTCACCTTCGCCAATGCCGGGGCGATCACGGTGCGGGTGCGGGTCGAGAAAGCCGGCGCCAGCGGCACCGAGGATTCCGATGCCCCCGCCGAGAAAAAACCCGGCGGCTCGAAAGGCGACGATTCGGATACCGACGACGAGATGGGCGGGATGAAGATGCCTTGAAAAATTCGGGCACACAGCTAAGCCGCCGGTAGCGAGAGGGGTGACGGGATGGGCGGAATGATGGAATGGATGGGATGACGGGGGCGGCGAACACGAGCCTGCGGCGGCCGGTGATGATGATCTATATGGTGCTGTTCGCGGCCAATCTCGCGGTCTGGGCCTGGGCGATGATGCTTTTCCGCGGCAATCCGCTGCTGCTCGGCACGGCATTTCTTGCCTATGGCTTCGGGCTGCGCCATGCCGTCGATGCCGATCATATTGCCGCGATCGACAACGTGACGCGCAAGCTGCGCCAGGAAAACAAGCGCCCGGTCACCGTCGGTTTCTTCTTCGCGCTCGGCCACTCCACCGTCGTGCTGCTCGCCGCCGCCGCGATCGCGGCAACCGCCAAGGCGATGGCCACGCATTTCGACTTTTTCAAATCCGTGGGCGGCATCGTCGGCACACTGGTCTCGGCGCTGTTCCTGTTCCTCATCGCGGCGATGAATATCGTCATCCTGCGCGCCGTGTGGCGGAGTTTTCGGCACGTCCGCCAGGGCGGCCGTCTCGATGATGACGATTTCGACCTTCTCCTCAACAGTCGCGGCCTGCTTGCCCGCCTGTTCCGCCCGCTCTTCAGCCTGATTTCGACCGGCTGGCACATGTTTCCGCTCGGCTTCCTGTTTGGCCTCGGCTTCGATACCGCGACCGAAGTGGCATTGCTCGGCATCTCGGCAAGCGAGGCGGCGAAGGGCCTCTCGATCTGGTCGATCATGGTGTTTCCGGCGCTGTTCACCGCCGGGATGTCGTTGATCGACACCACCGATGGCATTCTGATGCTCGCCGCCTATGATTGGGCCTTCGTCAAACCGATCCGCAAGCTTTACTATAATTTCATTATCACTTTGGTCTCGGTAGTGGTTGCGGTGGTGATCGGTGGCATTGAGGCGCTTGGGCTGATCGGTGATCAGCTCGATCTGCACGGTTGGTTCTGGGACGGCATCGGCGCGCTGAACGATAATTTCAATGGCATCGGTTTTGTCATCGTCGGCCTCTTCATCGCGATCTGGATCACAGCGCTGCTGGTCTATCGCTACAAGGGGCTCGACGAACTCGAACCGGGCGCGGCGGGAAGCTAGGGCGCGGCGACGGCGCGGCGCGCCTCGATACGATCCCAAATCGCACTGGCGAGATTTCTTCCATCGAAACGCGCGATTTCCTGGATACCCGTGGGCGAGGTGACATTGATTTCGGTGAGCCAATTGCCGATCACGTCGATACCGACGAAAATCAGTCCCTTCTCGCGCAATACCCCCCCGATCCGCGCGCAAATCTCGCGATCGCGCGCCGTGAGCGTCGCCGCCTCCGCCCGCCCGCCAACATGCATGTTGGAGCGCGCCTCGCCCACGGGCGGCACGCGGTTGATCGCGCCCAAAGGTTCGCCATCGACCAGGATGATCCGCTTATCGCCGGCCCGCACCGCTGGCTCATAGCGCTGCGCCATCAGCGGCTCGCGCGAGGTGGCGAAGTGAAGTTCCAGAAGCGCCGCGAAATTCTCGTCATCGGGACGAATATGGAACACCCCGGCGCCGCCATTGCCGTAGAGCGGTTTCAGCATGATATCGTGATAGCGGGCACGGAAATCGGCGATCGCGGTGCTATTCCAACCAATCAGCGTTGGTGGCATGAGGTCGGGGAAATGCGTCACCAGAAGTTTTTCCGGCGCATCGCGCACGGCGGCCGGGTCATTCACCACCAGGGTTCGCGGGTGGATATGCTGGAGCAGATGGGTCGCGGTGATATAGGCCATGTCGAAGGGTGGATCCTGGCGCATCAGCACCACGTCCATCGCCGCGAGATCGAGCCATTCGGCAGGCTTGGTGCGGAAAGGGTCGCCCGGCCCGCGCCGCACCTCGACGGCGCGGGCGAGTGCGCGCAAGACACCGCTTTCGAGCACCAGATCACGCACCTCGTAGTGCCAGAGCGCATGGCCACGCGCTTGCGCCTCCAGCATCAAGGCGAAAGTCGAATCGGCGTCGATCTTGATCCCCGCCAGCGGGTCCATCTGCACAGCGATTTTCATCTCGGAATGTCCTGATAGTTTGCAAAAGAATGCCCTTCCGCCCGGGAATCGATGGGAAAAAGCCAATGTTTCCGGAGGGCATGCTTTTTCAAGTTCGATTGATTTTCATGCTCTGACTACCGCGCGCGGGGATGGGCGCCACGCCAGACCGCGAGCAATTGATCGGTCGCGACCGCGGTATAGCGTTCCGTGGTGGCGAGGCTCGAATGGCCGAGCAATTCCTGGATAGCCCGCAGATCGGCGCCTTCCTGCAGCAGATGAGTGGCGAAAGAATGCCGGAGTGCGTGCGGCGTTGCGTGTTCGGGCAGCCCCCGTTCGCGGCGGAACCGCCGGAGAATACGCTCTGCGACGGCGGGGTCGAGCCGCTTGCCGCGAGCGCCAAGAAAAAGCGGCGCCGCCGGTTCCGGGCCGGGATGTTGCGCGAGCCAGACGGCGATCGCCGCGCGCACCACCGGCAGAACCGGCACCAGCCGCTCCTTGTCTCCCTTGCCGCGCACCCGCAGCGGCGCCTCTGCACCCACGCGCGGTGCATCGGCAATGTTCAGGGCAAGCGCCTCGCTGATGCGGAGCCCGCTGCCATAAAGCAGGGAGAACAGCGCCGTATCCCGCGCCTGAAGCGGCGCCGCGGCGCTAATCTCGCCGATATCGCGCGCGACCGCGGCCGCATCGTCCCGGCTCAGGGCCCGCGGCAGACGGGGTTTGCGGCGCGGTGCCTGGATCACCGCGAGCGCGGCGTTCTCGATCCCCCGCCGGCGGGCGAGAAAGCGGAAAAAACTACGCAACGCCGAGAGCCGGCGACTGCGTGTCGCGGCATCGATCCCCGCCGCCGCGGCGGACGCGAGCCAGGCGCGGAAATCCCCCGGCCGCAGGAGAGCGAGGGCTGCGAGATCGGGCTCGCCTCCGAGGTGACCAACGAGAAAGCCAAGAAACCCCGCGACATCACGGCCATAGGCCTCGAGCGTGCCAGCGGCGGCGCGGCGCTCGCCCCCGAGCCAGGCGAGCCAGGCCAAGCGCGCCGCTTCGGCGCTCTCCCTCTTGCGCGGCGCGGTGGCGACGCTATCGACTTTTCCCGACATGGTGATGGAACGATAGAGGATGGCGGGAACGGAGGAAAGCGGTCGCGCGGAGGCCGGCGCGGCACGCATCGCGGTGCTGTTGCCCTACCCTTTTGCCGGACCGCTCGACTATGCCGCGCCCGCCGGCGCGCCGCCCCCCGGCACCATCGTCGCGGTGCCACTACGCCGGCGCTCGGTGTTGGGCGTGGTATGGGACGCCGAGACCGGATCACCGAGGGAGGGGGCCGATGCGGGATCGCTGCGTTCGCTCGGCGCGGCGATCGACGCCCCGCCCCTCCCGGCTGATCTTCGCCGCTTCATTGACTGGGTTGCGGCCTATACGCTGAGCCCGCCCGGCGAGGTGCTGGCGATGGCGCTCCGCATCGATCCCCGCCGGCCCCCTCGCGCGCCGCGCCGGGCCCCGGAATTTGCGTCACCTGATCCCGCGCATGCCCCCCCCCGCCTGACCGCAGACCAGGCGGCAGCGGCGGTGGCGCTGCGCGCGGCGGTAGACGCGAAAAATTTCTCGGTCACCCTGCTCGCCGGCGTGACCGGCTCGGGCAAGACGGAGGTCTATTTCGAGGCGATCGCCGCTTGCCTCGCCGCCGGGCGGCAGGCGCTGGTGCTCCTCCCCGAGATCGCGCTCTCGGCGCAGATCCTGGCGCGGTTCGCGGCGCGGTTCGGCGTGGCCCCCGCCGCCTGGCACTCCGAACTCGGCCCGGCGCTGCGCCGGCGTACCTGGCGAGCGGTCGCGGAAGGCCGGGCGCGCGTCGTGGTCGGCGCCCGCTCGGCACTCTTCCTGCCTTTCGCCGAACTCGGCCTAGTCATTGTCGATGAGGAGCATGAGGGCGCGTTCAAACAAGAGGAAGGGGTGATCTATCACGCCCGCGACATGGCGGTGGTGCGCGGGCGGCTCGCGCGCGCCTCGGTGGTGCTGGTCTCGGCAACGCCCAGCCTCGAGACCCTCAGCAATGTCGCCGCCGGGCGCTATCGCCGCCTCGATCTGCCGGCGCGCCATGGCGGGGCGGCGCTGCCGGCGGTGGAGATGATCGACTTGCGCGCCGACCCACCGCCGCGCGGACGGTTTCTCGCCCCGCGCCTGGTCGCCGCGATCGCCGAAACACTGGCGCGCGGCGAACAGGCGATGCTGTTCCTCAACCGCCGCGGCTATGCACCGCTCACCCTCTGCCGCGCCTGCGGGCATCGCCTGGAATGCCCGCATTGCACCGCCTGGCTGGTCGCCCATCGCGCCCGTCCTGATTTTACCTCCCCGCATGGCCTGATCTGCCATCATTGCGGCCATCAGACGGCGCCGCCGCAAGCCTGTCCGGCCTGTGGCGCCGAGGGCAGCCTGGTGGCGATCGGGCCGGGGGTGGAGCGCATCACCGAGGAGGCGGCAGCGCTGTTTCCCGACGCTAGGCGGCTCGTCATGGCGTCCGACACGCTGGTCGGAGCGGGCGCGGCAATGGCGGCGGCCGAGGCGATTCTCGAGCGCCGCGTCGATCTCATCATCGGCACCCAGATCGTCGCCAAAGGCTGGCATTTTCCCCATCTCACCCTGGTCGGCGTGGTTGATGCCGATCTTGGGCTCAATGGCGGCGATCTCCGCTGTGCCGAGCGCACGTTTCAACTGCTCCATCAAGTGGCCGGGCGCGCCGGACGCGCCGGGGCGCCCGGGCGGGTTCTGCTGCAAAGTTTTTCTCCCGAGCATCCGGTGATGCGGGCGCTGCGCGCTGGCGATCCGGCGGGTTTTCTCGCCGCCGAGACAACAGCGCGACGCGCCGGGCATTGGCCGCCCTATGGCCGGCTCGCCGCCCTGATCGTAAGCGCCGCGAGCGCGCCCTTGGCCGAGGATGTCGCCCGCCGGCTCGCGCGCGCTGCCCCCGCCGGGCCGGGGATCACCGTGCTTGGTCCGGCGCCCGCCCCGCTCACGCGGCTGCGCGGGCGCTATCGCCAGCGGCTGCTGCTCAAGGTGCGGCGCGAGCTGGCGCTGCAGCCGCTGCTGCGCGCCTGGCTCGCCGCCGTCGCGCCGCCGGGGGGCGTGCGCGTCGTTGTCGATGTCGATCCGTTCTCATTTCTCTGAACCGTTCCGCGCGAGGTGTATTGCAGGAGGTGGCACCCCATGCTAGACGCCGCGCGCCGGTGCTGACGCGGCGGCGCTCACGAAGAAATGACAGGACGCGAGAGAGTGGCCACAATTAGCGCAGCCCCGACAGCGAGCGCTGCCCCGAGCGGAAGCCCGCAAGCCTCCGGCCTCGCCAGCCGCTATGCCAACGCGCTCTATGCCCAAGCCGACGAGACCCACGAACTCGACCGCGTGGTGGCCGAGATGAAGACGCTCGGCCAGATGATCGATCAGAGCGCGGATTTTCGCCGCCTCGTGGATAGCCCCCTGGTCGATCTCAACCAGGCGCTGGCCGCAGCCCGCGCCGTGCTGCAGGCGCAGGGTTTCAGCGCCAGCGTGCAGAATTTTGTCAGCGTCGTGATCAGCAACCGCCGTCTGCGCCAGTTGCGCCAATTTGTCACCGCCTTCGCCGCCCTGGTCGCCGAGCGGCGTGGCATTGTCACGGCGCACGCGATCTCGGCGTACCCGCTGAGCGCGGTACAGGAACAGGCGTTGCGCGCTCGCCTCATCGAGGCCGGCTACAGCAACGTGGACATCATCAAGGAAATCGACCCGAGCCTGCTCGGCGGATTGATCGTGCGAGTCGGCACCCGTCTCTATGACACCAGTCTGAAATCCCGTCTGCAGCGCCTGCAGTACGCCATGAAGGGAGCCGCGTGATGGACATCCGCCCCGCCGAAATCTCCGACATTCTCAAGAAGCAAATCGCCGCCTTCGACACCGAGGCGAATGTCGCCGAGACCGGCCAGGTGCTCAGCGTCGGCGACGGCATCGCCCGCATTTTCGGCCTCCAGAACGTGATGGCCGGCGAGCTTGTCGAATTTCCTGGCGCCGGCCTCAAGGGCATGGCGCTCAATCTCGAAACCGACAATGTCGGCGCCGTAGTGTTCGGCGATGACCGCCAGATTCGCGAAGGCGACACCGTCACCCGCACCGGCGCGATCGTCGATGTGCCAACCGGCAAAGCGCTGCTCGGGCGCGTCGTCGATGGACTCGGCCAGCCAATCGACGGCAAGGGCCCGATCGAGGGGGCGGAACGCCGCCGCGTTGAGATCAAGGCGCCGGGCATCATTCAGCGCAAATCGGTGCATGAACCGATGCAGACCGGATTGAAGGCGATCGATGCGCTGATCCCGATCGGGCGCGGCCAGCGCGAGCTGATCATCGGCGACCGCCAAACCGGTAAGACGGCGGTGATCATCGACACCATTCTCAACCAGAAAGCCATCAACGTCGGCGACGACGAGAGCCGTAAGCTCTATTGCATCTATGTCGCGATCGGCCAGAAACGCTCGACGGTGGCGCAGCTCGTGCGCACCCTCGAGGATAACGGTGCGATGGAATACTCAATCGTTATCGCCGCCACCGCCTCCGACCCCGCGCCAATGCAGTTTCTTGCCCCTTATACCGGCTGCACGATGGGTGAGTATTTCCGCGACAACGGCATGCACGCCGTGATTTTCTACGACGATCTTTCCAAGCAGGCGGTCGCCTACCGCCAGATGTCGCTGCTGCTGCGCCGCCCGCCCGGGCGCGAAGCTTACCCTGGCGACGTGTTCTATCTGCATTCGCGCCTGCTCGAGCGCGCTGCCAAGATGTCGGACGAGATGGGCGCGGGCAGCCTCACCGCCCTGCCGGTGATCGAAACCCAGGCCGGTGACGTTTCGGCCTATATCCCGACCAACGTGATTTCGATCACCGATGGTCAGATCTTCCTCGAGACCGAATTGTTCTTCAAGGGCATCCGCCCGGCGGTGAATGTCGGCATCTCGGTCTCCCGTGTTGGCTCAGCGGCCCAGATTAAGGCGATGAAGCAGGTCGCCGGGCACATCAAGCTTGCGCTCGCACAGTATCGCGAGATGGCGTCCTTTGCGCAGTTCTCCTCCGATCTCGATGCCTCGACCCAGAATCTGCTGGCGCGCGGCGCGCGGCTGACCGAATTGCTCAAGCAGGCGCAGTATCATCCGATGCCCGTCGAGGATCAGGTGGCGGCGATCTTCTGCGGTGTGCGCGGCTATCTCGATGCCTTGCCGGTCGAGCGGATCGGCGCCTTCGAGCGCCAGATGCTCTCCGAACTGCACGCCAGCAAGGGTGACATCCTCGCGGCCATCCGCAAGGATCGCGAGATCAAGCCAGAAACCGAGAAGCAGTTCATCGCTTTTCTCGATGGCTTCGTGAAAAGCTTCGGCTGACGGTCGGATCATGGCCAATCTGAAGGCGCTCCGCGTCCGCATCGAAAGCGTCAAATCGACGCGCAAGATCACCAGCGCGATGAAGCTGGTTTCCGCCTCGAAGCTGCGCCGCGCGCAGATCCGGGCGGAGGCGGCGCGGCCCTACGCCGAGCGGATGGCACGCATGCTCTCGGCGCTGGCGGCGAGTGCTGCCGGCAGCCCGATGGCGCCGCCGCTCCTGGTCGGCACCGGGCGTGATCAGACCCATCTCATCCTCGCCGTCACCGCCGATCGCGGCCTCGCCGGCGCCTTCAACGCCAATGTCGGGCGCGCCGCGCGCGTCCTCGCCCAACAGCTCCAGGCGCAGGGCAAAATCGTCAAGTTCGGCGTGATCGGCCGCAAGGGACGTGATTTCCTGCGCCGCGATTTCGCCGACCGCATCGTCTTCGATGTCACCTTCGCCGGCCGCAAGCAGATCGAGTTCGCCGATGCCGAGGCGATCGCCACCCGCGTCCGCGGTCTGCTGCGAGAAGGCGCCTTCGATGTCTGCACGCTGATCTATAACCGCTTCGTTTCGGTGATTTCGCAGATCACCACGGAGACGCAGCTGATCCCGACCCCGGTGCCGCAAGGCGAGGCGCGCGCAACCCCAGGCGCGCGCCAGGCGGTCTATGATTTCGAGCCCGCCGAGGAAGACCTGCTCGCGCGCCTACTGCCGCAGAATCTCGCGGTGCAAATCTACAAGGCCCTGATCGAAAGCGCCGCTGGCGAGCAGGGCGCGCGGATGACAGCGATGGACAACGCCACACGCAATGCCGGCGACATGATCGGGCGGCTCACCTTGAACTACAACCGCACCCGTCAAGCCAATATCACCAGCGAGCTGATCGAGATCATTTCCGGCGCGGAAGCGCTCTGAGCCGGTCCGCGACGAACAGGAGAGATTTGAATGGCGAAAAACATAGTCGGACGCGTCACGCAGGTTCTCGGCGCCGTGGTCGATGTGCAGTTCGACGGCGACCTGCCCTATATCCAGAACGCTCTGCGCACCGTCATCGACGATCGCACGCTGATCCTCGAAGTGGCCCAGGAACTCGGCGAGCACACCGTACGCTGCATCGCCATGGACGCGACCGAGGGCTTGGTGCGCGGCCAGGAAGTGGTCGATACCGGCGGGCCGATCACCGTGCCGGTCGGGCCCGAGACGCTCGGGCGCATCATCAATGTGATCGGCGAGCCGATCGACGAGCGCGGCCCGGTCACCACCAAGCTGCGCTATCCGATCCATCGCGAGGCACCCTCTTTCGAGGACCAGGTGACGTCGGCCGAGATCCTCGTCACCGGCATCAAGGTCGTTGATCTCCTGGCCCCCTATCTCAAGGGCGGCAAGACCGGATTGTTCGGCGGCGCCGGGGTCGGCAAAACCGTTTTGATTCAGGAACTTATTAACAACATCGCGAAAGAGCACGGCGGTGTCTCGGTATTCGCCGGCGTCGGCGAACGCACCCGCGAGGGCAACGATCTTTATCGCGAAATGATCGATGCTGGTGTCATCAAACTCGACGGACCCGACTCCAAGGTCGCGCTCTGCTACGGCCAGATGAACGAACCGCCCGGAGCGCGCATGCGCGTGGCGCTCTCGGGGCTCTCCTTGGCGGAATATTTCCGCGACGAGGAAGGCCAAGACGTGCTGTTCTTTATCGACAACATCTTCCGCTTCACCCAGGCCGGCGCCGAGGTCTCGGCTCTTCTCGGACGTATCCCCTCGGCGGTCGGCTATCAGCCGACGCTGGCGACCGACATGGGCGCGCTGCAGGAGCGCATCACCTCGACCAAGAAGGGATCGATCACCTCGGTGCAGGCGATCTATGTGCCGGCCGACGACCTCACCGACCCCGCGGCCGCAACCTCGTTCGCCCATCTCGACGCAACCACCGTGCTCTCGCGCCAAATCGCCGAGCTTGGCATCTATCCTGCCGTCGATCCGCTCGATTCGACTTCACGCTCGCTCGATCCCCGCATCGTCGGCGAGGAACACTACACTGTCGCGCGCGAGGTGCAGCGCATTTTGCAGACCTACAAGAGCCTCCAGGACATCATCGCCATTCTCGGCATGGATGAACTCTCCGAGGAAGATAAGCTGGTGGTGGCGCGGGCGCGAAAAATCCAGCGCTTCCTTTCGCAGCCCTTCCATGTTGCGGAAGTCTTCACCGGCTTCCCCGGCGTGTTCGTGCCTGTGGCCGACACCATCAAGAGCTTCAAGGCGATTTGCGCCGGCGAATATGACCATCTGCCGGAAGCCGCGTTCTACATGGTCGGCACCATCGAAGAGGCGGTGAAAAAGGCGGAAAGCCTGAAAGCGACCGCCTGATGCCGGTCGCGCTCGAGATCGTCAGCCCAACCCGGCTGCTGCTGTCACGCCCGGTCGATATGGTGGTGGTGCCGGCCGCCGAGGGCGAACTCGGCGTGCTGCCCGGGCACGCGCCGATGATCGTGCTGCTGCGCGGTGGGCTCGTCCGTATCTTCGAGGCCGGCAAGGAAACCAGCCGGCTGTTCGTCGGTAGCGGCTTCGCCGAGATCACGCCCGAACGCTGCACGGTACTCGCCAACGAGGCAATCCCGTTAGCCGAGGTTTCCAAGCGCGAAGCCGCCGACCGCCTCAAGGTGGCCGAGTCGATCTATGAAGCGGTCGATAAGAACGACGTCGCCGCGCGTGAGGCGGCACAGGAGCAGCTATACTCGGCGCGCGTCATGGGAGATCTCGCGCAAGCGCCGTAACCAGCACTCGGGCGAGCACCCCCTCGCCTTCCCTATAGATACCCGGCTCCGGCCTCCTCGGCGAAGCGTGAAGCCGGGCCTTGCCAAATGATGCGGGCGTGTTCCAGCACATAGACGCGATCGGCATGCGGCAGCGCAAAGGTGACGTTTTGTTCGCCGAGCAGCACGGTGATCGGTGTGGTCTGTCGCAGCACTTCGAGCGCCCTGGAAATCTGCTCAAGAATGACGGGAGCCAGGCCAAGCGTCGGCTCGTCGAGAATGAGCAGGCGCGGGTTCATCATCAAGGCGCGCGCGATCGCCAGCATTTGCTGTTCGCCACCCGAGAGCGTGCGAGCCATCTGGGCGCGGCGCGATTGCAGGATGGGGAAGAGATCGAGCAGCCAGGCCAGCCGCTCAGCCCGCTGGGTAGGTTTCTGGTGCTGACCGCCAAGATCAAGATTTTCCGCGACACTCATATCGCCGAATAACTCACGCGTCTCCGGGCATTGCACGATGCCATCACGCGCGATCGCCCCCGGCGTCCGACCGGCAAGCGACGTGCCTTCCCAAATGATACGCCCGCTATAGGGCACGAGGCCGGAGATGGCGTTGAAAAGCGTCGTTTTCCCCGCGCCATTGAGGCCAACGACGGAGACGAACTCGCCCGCATGCACCTCCAGTGAAACTTGCTCCAAAGCCTGCGCCTTACCGTAGAGCACGCTGAGATCGCTAACATGCAAGAGGGGCACCCCGGTTTTCTCGGGCGCGATGTCGCGCGCATGGGTCCCGATCGCGCCGCCGAGATAGACGCGCCGCACTGTCGGATCGCGCATCACCACCTCGGCCGGCCCCTCGGCGATGCGCTCGCCAAGATACATGGCAAGCACCCGATCAACCAACGCCGCGACACTCTTGACATTGTGATCGACGAGCAGGACGGCTTTGCCCTCTTCGCGAAAGCTTCTTATGAGGGCGGAGAAGTTCTCGACCTCACCCAGCGTGAGGCCGGCGAAGGGCTCATCGACCAGCACCACTTTCGGATCACGCGCGATCGCCTTGGCGAGTTCCATGCGACGCAGATCGGCAAAAGGAAGCGTCGCGGGATGGCGGTCGAGCACTGCGCCAAGGCCGACGCGCTCGCCAATCAAGCGGGCGTGCTCATCGACGGCGCGGTCGGCGACAAGGCGCAGCAAGCTATCGGGCAGGAGCGCCAGTTTGATATTTTCCCGCACCGTCTGGCGGTGCAGCGGACGCGAATGTTGAAAAACCAAGCCGATGCCGGCACGCGCGATACGGTGCGTCGGCCAAGACACGATCTCCTCGCCGGCGAGCCGCACCGAGCCGGCATTGGCCCGCTCAATACCCATGATAAGCTTCATCGCGGTCGATTTACCCGACCCGTTTGGCCCGATCAGGCCGAGGATTTCGCCTTCTCGGATAGCAAAGCCGAGATCCTTGACCGCGACCAGCCCGCCAAAACGCTTTGTAAGGCCAGCAACTTCAAGCAGCGTCCTCATGCACGCTCTCTCCGACGCAGCAGATAGCCGACGAGGCCATCGGGAAAAAACAGGATCACGCCGAGCGCGACAGCGGAGACGACAAAGGTGCTGAGCTGGCCGAGCGGACGCAGGATCTCGCCGGCGATGATGAGAAAGAGTGCGCCGATCACGGCGCCGAAAATGGTACGCCGTCCGCCGAGTACTGCCGCGATGATGATCTGCACGCCAACCGAAATATCGACCACCGTATCGACCGAAGCGGTGCCGAGATAAAACACCAGCATTGCTCCGGCAAGACCAGAGAACAGGGCACTGATGGCAAAAGCCGCGAGTTTGTGCTTGACGACATTGAAACCAAGCACCTGCGCCTCGATTGGATCCTGCCCGCTCGCCTGCAGGATCAGCCCCGCCGCCGAGCGCGAGAAAAGCGTAAGGACGATCCCACTGATGAGAAGAAAACCGAGCGCCAGCCAATAATTATGGCCAGGATCGAGTGACAGCACGTCGTTGATGGTAAGCCCGATCTCGCCCCCGGTGACGCCGGCGAAAATCACAATCACCTGTTGCAGCACCAGCACCGCGACCAGTGTGATCAGGCCGAAATAGGGGCCACGCAGGCGCAGCGCTGGCACCGCGAGAATAAGACCACCGAAAACCGCGGCAACGGCGCCAGCGATCACACATAACCAGACTGGCACGCCATGATTGTCGAGCAGGCCAGCGCTATAGGCCCCGAGCCCAATGAGAAAAGTCGGGCCAAAATTGACTTCTCCCGCAAAGCCGAAGAGCAGATCCCAGCTCATCGCGAAAACACCGAAAAGATAAGCAATGGTGAGCACGCCGAGAATGTAGCCAGAGACCCAGAAGGGCAGCGTTGCCAGCGCCAGCAGAACGACCAGGGCGGAGAGAATGCGCATGGGAAAACCTCAGCGTCGCCCGAGCAGGCCCTGCGGGCGCACATAGACTACGAGCACGAGCAGAAGCAGGGAGGGAATGGTGCGGAGTGTCGGCGTCAGCAGATAGGCGGTCGCGGTTTCGAGATAGCCGATAATATAGGCGGCGATCAGCGAGCCCGAGACGCTGCCAAGTCCGCCCAGCACGACGATCGAAAACGCGCTCGCCGTCAGCACGCCGATATTATTCGAACTTGTGCCGAGGAAAGTTGCCAGCAGCACGCCTGCAATCGCGGCGAGCACGCCATAGATCACCCAGACCATGAGATAAACCGAGGAAAGCTCGAAGCCGAGCAACGTGAGGCCGCGTGGATTGATCGAGGCGGCGAGCAGGCGCTTGCCCACGGCGGTACGATTGACCAGCAGCCACAGCAGCACGATCGAAATCCAGCAGATCACGGCAGTGAGAATCTCGTTGGCTGGCGTCCGCACGCCAGCAATATCGACGACACCGCTAATCAGCGGGCGTACCGTGATCGGACTATCAGAAAAGAAATAGGCGATTGCCTCCTGGACCATGATGCCCCAGAGCAGCGTGCCGGTGAGCACGAAGATCTCGGTCTCGTCGTGGGGAATGGCGCGCGAGCGCTGGATCGGGCGCACCACCACGCCATAGGTAACGAGCGCCACGACGACGCCAATGCCGACGCCACCGAGCGCACCGAGATATTGTCCGGCGCCGAGCGGGCCAGCGATGAACCAGGCCGCGACGGCGGCGGCGACCATGATGCCGCCATGCGACAGATTAAGCACGCCCGAAACGCCGAAGATCAGGGAAAACCCGATCGCGCCCAGCGCGTAGAGCGTGCTGATGGCGAAACCATCGACCATGATCTGCAAGGCAAGCATCACGCGTCCTCAGCCATTGCGAGGCTCTCCGAAAATCGGGGAAGGCAGCCCAGCCGGACTATTTTCCGGCCGGGCCGATCAAGCTATTGCGCGCTTGCGTGTTGCTGCGGCAGTTTGATGAAGGGGGGGAAATGCAGCGTGCCGTTGGCGATTTTTTCCGGCCAGACCGTTACCTGCTTGCCGTCCTGCCATTGGATCATCAGGCCGGAGACGAAATCCTTGCCGGTTTTGATGGCGTGCGGAAATTCACTGTCTTGGCCATAGAACTCGATACGACCGACGGTGCCGACATAGTCGGTTTTTTCCATCTCGGCGACGATTTTATCGGCATCATCGGAACCGGCGCGGCCGACGGCCTCGGCGATGATGTGTACGTCATCGTCGGCGGTGTAGCCGGTATAGGCAGGACTCACGCCAAAGCGCTTGAAATAGGCGGCCGCGTAGGGCACGGTTTTCGGCGTGATCGCGACATCGGGCGCGGCAACAACCTGGGCGATCACGCCTTCGGTCGCGCCATTGGTATCGCGCCAAAAAGTCGTGGTGGTGGCCTGCGAGCTGATACCCGACATCGGCACCGGCACCTGCTCGCTATGCCATTGCACCGTCGGCTGCACGCCGACATGGCTGATCCCGGTGGTGATGACATCCGGGCGCTCACCCTCGATCTTGTTAAAGATCGGCGTGAAATCGGTGGTGTCGGGCGAGACCCGCATGGCGTCGAGAATTTGCAGGCCAGCCTTGGGCAGGCATTTTTTCGACTCTTCATCAAGCGGTTTGGTCCAGGCGGCATCCTCGCTGAGCAACACGGTCGTTTTCATGCCGAGTTTCTCGACCAGGACATCGTGGCTGAAATCGCAATTGGCATCGGCGATGGCGGTCGAGGTCAGATAGCCGTGAAAAGTGTATTTGTTACGCGCGTAGTCTTCCTTGACATGGCGAGTGATCTCGTTGCTCGCCGCCCCCGGCGTGATGAACGGCACACGCAGCCGCGCCGCCCAGGGCTCAAGCGCGAGCGCTACCTCGCTCATGTAGCTGCCGACCACCGCGGCCACATGATCCTGCGTTGCCGCGCGCTGGAAGGCGCGCACCGCGTCGGTTGCGGAGTTATGGTCGTCATAGTCGATGATCTCGACCTTGCGGCCGTTGATGCCGCCGGCGGCATTGATCTCGTCCGCCGCCATCATCGCACCATTGGTGATGGCCACCCCGGAAATCGCCGAATTCTCGGCAATCACGCCGATGCGGATGGGATCAGCGGCGTAAGCGCCCGGTATTGCGCTGATACCAAGGGCGGCGGCGCTCGCCGCGGTGATCATTCCCCGGCGCCAGCCCCGCCGCGGCCGGCGTTGAGGGGTGTTGGGTGATGCGTTTTTATTCATCGTTCTCTCCCCGCGCGCCAACGCGCGCCATGTATCGGTTCACGCTCCATGATCGCGAAATCTGGCCGCGAGGCAAGAGGCAGCTCAGGATTCGAGCATGCGCCGCAGCAGCTCGACATCCTCGGCAAAGGCCGCGTCGCGCTCCATCAGCTCGCCGACGCGGGCGACCGCGTGCATCACCGTGGTGTGATCGCGATTGCCGAATTTGCGGCCGATTTCAGGCAGGCTGCGGCTGGTAAGCTGCTTGGCGAGGAACATCGCGACCTGGCGTGGGCGGGCAACATTGCGCGCGCGCCGCGCCGACGACATGTCCGTGAGACGGATATTCCAGTGCTCGGCCACCTTGCGCTGGATCTCCTCGATGGTGATCCGCCGGTCATGCGCCTTGAGGATGTCGTGCAGCACTTCCTGGGTGGTCTCGAGGGTGATCGGCCGATTGAACAGATTGGCGTGCGCGATGAGGCGATTGAGTGCGCCTTCAAGCTCGCGGACATTGGAGGTGATCTTGTGGGCGAGGAACTCCATCACCTTGGGCGGCACGGCAACCCCGGCGCGCGATGCCTTGGCTTCGAGGATCGAGATACGCAGCTCGAAGGTGGTGGCGTGCAGATCGGCCACCATGCCGCAACCGAGTCTGGTACGCAGCCGATCCTCCAGCCCCGAGAGGTCGGAGGGGGATTTGTCGGCGGATACCACGATCTGTTTGCCGGCGTCGACCAGTGCATTGAAAGTATGAAAAAATTCTTCCTGGGTGTTGTCCTTGCCGATGAGGAATTGCAGGTCGTCGATCATCAGCACATCGGCGCTGCGGAGCTGTTCCTTGAACTCCATCGTCGCCTGGCTGCGGATGGCGGCGATGAAGCGGTACATGAATTTTTCCGCCGACATATAGGCGACCGAGACGCGGCTCTCGGAGCGGTTGATCAAATCCCAGGCGATGGCGTGCATGAGATGGGTTTTGCCGAGCCCAACCCCGCCATAGAGAAAAAGCGGGTTGAATCCCGGCATCGCCGGCTGCGCCGCGACCCGGCGGGCGCAGGCATAGGCGAACTCGTTGGGCTTGCCGACAACGAAATTGTCGAAATCGAAGCGTTTATCGAGATTGGCGGTATCCACCGGCGCTTCCGCCGCGACCAGCCGGGCTCGCCCGGAGACCGCCGGCGCATTCGCGGCAACGGGCGGGCGAGTGGACGCTGGCACGCTCGCAGCGGCGGGTCGGGGAGATATTCCAGGTGCCTGACCGGGTGCCTCCGGCGCCGCTGGGGGATTTGCCAAGCTCTCGGCGAAACCGGCGCCGCCCGCGCCCAGCCCGGCGGCCGCCGGGCCGGCACGAATATCGACGCGCCGGATCTCCGGGTCTTCCGATTGCCACAGGGCGGTAAGGCGGTCGCCATAGTGGCGGCGCACCCAGTCGCGCAGAAAGCGGGTTGGCAGCAGGATGGTGACCTCGTCGCCGTCGCGCCCGGCGAGTACCATCTGACGCAACCAGGAGCGGTATTCCACCTCGCCGACATCGCTTTGCAGGCGGCTCCGCACCTGCGCCCAATGCGCCGCGAGCGTGGCGTCGGAGACGACACGCACCGCCGCCTTGCGGACGACGGTTGCGCTACCTTGGCCGCCACGCGCATTGGCGGTGAAGGCGAGTTCCTGGTCCATACTGCCGTTGCCTGATACCACTCTGGCCCACCCGTTAGCCTTGCGGCTGCAAGTCACGGCCTCCACAACACCTTCGCGGCGCCGCAAAGTAAGCGTGACTTGAAGACAGAATTGAGAGGTGCGGAGAATAGCCCGAGCGGCACGAAATAAGCAACCGCTAAAGTGATCCACCCCCCCAAACAGCCATGCATCGACTCTTTATTGGAAAAAAAGAAACAAGTTACTTCCCGCCGTCATCATCTGGCACGAAGTCCGATAAGTATATGTTAAGAATTCACAGAGAGGCAGACGGCAACGCCAAAAAAAACGGCGTCACGAAGCTGTCATCTTCGCCGCAATCCGACACCGCCGTCAAGACGGCGCGGCAAAAAAACCGACAAAAATTCAGGATGAAGCGATCGCCTTGATGCGCGCGGAAAGCCGCGAGAGCTTGCGCGACACCGTGTTGGCGTGCGCCACCCCTTTGCTGGCGGCGCGCTGCATCTCCGGCTGGGCATTGCGCAGCGCTTCGGCGGCAGCGCTCTTGTCGCCGGCGGAAATCGCCTGCTCGACCTTGCGAACGAAGCTACGAACCCGCGACTTACGGGCGCGATTGCGTTCGGTGCGGCGCACCGTCTGGCGGATGCGCTTGCGCGCGGAGGCGGTATTGGCCATGGCCCCTCATCACTCGGCAAATCACACGGAAAAACCCTCGGCGCGTCGTCCGGCCGGTGGGCGAGCGGGGTTCTAGGGCGGAGGCGAGGACAAGTCAAGCCGCTCCGGTTGCCGCGCCGCGCCATTCCCGGCAAGCTCACCTTTATGGAACAGCCTTCGGAGATTCTCAGCCTTCCCGGCGGGCCGACGCGGGTCGAGTGGCGGCGCAATGCCCGCGCCCGCCGCGTCAGCCTGCGCATCGACCCGCGCGGCGGCGCTGTCGTCGTCACCCTGCCCGCCCGCGCCGCCCGCCGCGCCGGCATGACGCTCCTGATCAGCCACGCCGACTGGGTCACCGCCCGGCTCAAGGCCCTGCCCGCCGCCATCCCTCTCGGTCCGGGCGCGGTGATCCCGATCCACGGCATCCCCCATCGCATCCGCCATCTGCCGGCGGGGCGCGGCGGCGCCTGGATCGAGGGCGAAAGCCTCGCGGTGAGCGGCGAGGCTGATTTTTTGGCGCGCCGTGTAACCGATTTCCTGCGCGCCGAGGCTCGCCGCCGCTTCACCGCGCTCGCCACCGCCAAGGCCGCCACCGCCGGCTGCGCGGTGCGCCGCGTCAGTGTGCGCGATACCCACAGCCGTTGGGGAAGCTGCGCCCGCGACGGCGCGCTCAGCTTTAGCTGGCGGCTGGTAATGGCGCCGCCCTTCGTCCAGGACTATGTCGTGGCCCATGAGGTCGCGCATCTCCGCCACATGGACCACAGCTCTCGATTCTGGGCCCTGGTCGAGGCGTTGACCCCTTTTCGGGCGACCGGCATGGCCTGGCTTAGGTGCGAGGGAGCGCAGCTTCTGCGTGTCGGCTGACTTGCCCCGCCACTGCCCGCCAACCCGGCGCGACCTCGCGTTTTTCTGCATTGCCAGCGGGCCCGGGCAGGTGAAGATAGGTGCCCGGCAGCGCCCCAGGAGCGCCAGAAAATGAAAGCCATCGCCTATACGCATGCTCGCCCGATCGACGCTGAAGACGCGCTGATCGAGATCGATCTGCCGGAACCCGCGCCGCATCGCCGCGATCTGCTGGTCGAGGTCCGTGCCGTCGGCGTCAACCCGGTCGATACCAAGCTCCGCCGTCTCGCCCATCCGCTGGGCGAGCCGCGTGTGCTCGGCTTCGATGCCGCCGGCATCGTCCGCGCCATCGGCCCCGAGGTGACGCATTTCGGCATCGGCGATGAGGTCTGGTATGCTGGCACGTTGCAGCGGCCGGGCGCCAATGCCGAGTTTCAGACGGTTGATGAGCGCCTCGTCGGCCACAAGCCGAAGCGCCTCTCCTGGGCCGAGGCGGCGGCCATGCCGCTCACCACGATCACCGCCTGGGAGATGCTGTTCGACCGCCTGGCCCTCCCGCGGGGCGCGCGAGGGGCTGAAAGCGGGACGGCAAAAACCCTGCTGATCATCGGTGGCGCCGGTGGCGTCGGCTCGATGGCGATCCAGCTCGTCCGCAGGCTCACCCCGCTCACCGTCATCGCCACCGCGTCGCGCCCGGAGAGCCGGGAATGGTGCCTGAAACTCGGCGCCGATCACGTCATCGACTATCGCGCCGACATGCCGGGAGCGCTCGCCGCGCTTGGCGACCGCTTCGCCGACGACATCTTCTGCACCAACGCCACCGACCGGCATTGGCCGGCGATCGTGCGCATGATCCGCCCACAGGGCCGCGTCGGCCTGATCGACGACCCCGCGCCGATCGACGTGCGCGAACTCAAGGAGAAATCCGCCTCGCTGCATTGGGAAGCAATGTTTACCCGCGCCCTCTATGAAACCCCGGACATGAGCGCGCAGCGCGATATCCTTGATGCGGCAGCCCGCCTCGTCGATGATGGCGTGCTGGTCACCACGCTCGCCGAGCATTTCGGCCGCATCACTGCGGCCAATCTCATCCGCGCCCACGCGAGGATCGAAACCGGGCTGATGCGCGGCAAGATCGTGCTGGAAGGTTTTTGAGCGGCAAGCCCGAGAGTTTGAAAAAACATGCCCTCTTGCCCGGGAATCGATCAAAAAAATCAGAGTAAAATTCATCCTGATTACGCATGATTTTCAGCCAACTTAAGCAGGCGGTAGGGCATTGGCGGTGTCCGCACCGCGGCCCAGGTGAGGCGCGGGATCATGGCGGCGAGGTCGTATCGGCGGTTGAAGCGATACGCGAACTCGGCGAGGTAGCGCGGCACATGCTTGCTGC
>JAKCCP010000367.1 GCA_021841985.1 Pseudomonadota bacterium
GGGATCGGCGAGGAGGGCGCCGGCGCAGGCATTGAGGCTTTCGGGATCGGTGAGCACCTGCGCGGTGACATCGCAGGGGTTGCGCGGCGAGCCGAATTCGGGAATGCGCGCTTCCAGGACGGCGCGCGTCGCGGCACCCGGCTGGGGCAGCGGCACGCCATGAATTTCGGCTTTGTCGGCGGCCATGATCGCCGCCCCGCCCGAGGCCGCGACGACGGCGACGCCGCAAGCGCGTGGCGGCGGCGCCTTGGCGAAGAACGCGGCGGTTTCCATCAGCGCCTCGAACTGATCGACGACGACGATGCCGGCGCGGGCGAAGGCGGCGCGATAGGCGGCATCGGAGCCGGCGAGCGAGCCGGTATGCGAGAGCGCCGCCGCGGCGCCGCTTTCGCCGACCGCGATCTTGTGGGCGACCACCACCTTGCCGCGCTCGGCGGCGAGCAAAGCGGCGGCGAGCAGCCGGCGTGGCGATGCCATCCCCTCGAACAGGCAGGCGATGGCGCGACAGGCCGGATCCTCGGCGAGATAGGCGACGTAATCGGCCATGTCGACGTCACAGGAATTGCCCGAGGTCAGGACATGGCTCACCGAAGTGCCGTGCTCGGCGGCCAAAGCGAGCGCGAAGCCGAGCGCGCCGGACTGGCTGATGACGCCGATCGCGTGCGGCGCGACCGATGCCTGCCTCGGCACGGCCGAAAACGTCATCGCCGCGCCCGAGAGATAATTGACGATGCCGAGACAATTCGGCCCGATGATCGGCATGCCGCGCGAGCGCGCCAGCGCCTGGAGACGCGCCTGCGCGGCGGCGCGCTCGGGTTTGGCGGTTTCGGCGTAGCCGGAGGCGAAAACGATGGCGCCGCCGACGCCGAGCGCCACCGCCTCGGCGAGAACCGGCTCGACCGTCTCGCGCGCGACCGCGAGCACGACGCAATCGGGCACTTCCGGCAGCGCGGCGAGCGAGGGATGGCAGGGCTGGTCGCCGATCCGCGGGTAGCGGGCGTTCACCAGATGAAGGCGGCCGCGAAACCCGGCCATATTGGCCGCGACCCGGTTGCCGAACGACCCTGCCCGCTCGCTCGCGCCGACCAGGGCGACACTTTGCGGGTCGAGCAGGCGACGAAGCTGGGGATGGGTGTAAAGCGGCCGGTCGGCATCGGTCATGGATCCGTGTTCCCGCGGTGGTTTCTTGACGGCGGCGGCGAGAATAGGCGCGGAAAACCCCGCCCTTCAACCGCCCCGCTTGCGGCTGATCGCCGCTTGCGGAATGATCGCCTTCATGCCCGCCCGCCCCGCCCCCCGCCCCGACCCTCGTCTGCCGAGCCGCCGCGCCCCGGGCTTTGACGCCCGCCGCGCGGTGATCCGCGAACAGGCGGCGGCGCTGTTTGCCGCGCAAGGCTACCAGCGCGCCTCTCTCGTCGGCCTCGCCCGCTCGCTCGGCATCACCGCCAATGGCGTCACTAATTACTATTTCACCAAGGAGGATCTGCTCTACGCCGTCCTGGACGCGCATCTGCTGGCGCTGCTCGCCGCCGTCGAGCGTGCCGATGACGAGACGCTGGCGCCGCGCCCGCGCCTGGACGCGCTCGCCGGCGCCTATCTCGCCTTCATCGCCGGGCCGGGCGCCAACGGGCAGCGCTTGCTGCGCGAAGCGGCGCGGTTCCTGCCCGAAGCCCGCGGCCAGGATCTCCGCACCCGCGAACGCTGGCTGCTCGCCCTGTTCCGTGAGGCACTGGCCGCCGCCGCCCCCAAACGCGCCGCCGCCCTCCTCGCGCCGCTGACCTTGTCGCTGTTCGCGATGCTGAACGAGGCGCCGCGCTGGCACCGGCCGGAGGGGGCGCTCACTCCCGCGGCCTACGCGGCGCTCGCCGTCCGGGCCGTGCTCGCCGCGGCACGCTGAGCGCGACGCGAGGCGAACGCCGCTACGCGCCGCCGGCGAGGCGGACCAGGAGGGGCGCCGGGCCGGCACCGGGACCGGTCGCGAGCAACGGCGAGAGTGTCGCGCCGCTGGCGCGGGCGATCAGCGCGGTGAGCGGCCCCTGGATCATGTGCGGCTGATCGCAGGCGGCGAGTGCCGCGGCGTCATCGGCGAGCCAGGCGGCGAGCCCCGCCGGCCAGGCGGCGGCCTGGCCCTCGAGGATGACCGCGAGATCGCCGCCCGGCTGCCCGGCGAGCAGAACGCCGCCGCCATCGGCCGCGGATTCGACGGCGAGGATCAGGATATTGAGGATCACCCGCGCATCCTCGGGCGCGAAAGCGACATCGTCGGGGATGCCGGTCGCCGCCAGCCGCACCCGACGCGCCGCCGGCAAGGCGCGGAGCAGGGCGAAGAGATCGGGGATCGTCATCGCCTCATTCATCCCCGTCCACGCCCCGCGCCAGAGGCGGAGCCGAAGGCCGAGCGCCGCCGCCGCCTCACGCGCGAGCGCGAGTGCCTCGTCGTTTTCGGCCGCCGCCCCGCTTTCCTCGCCGACGCTTTCCAAAGCGCCGCCCAGCGTCCCGATCAAGCCACTGAAATCATGGCAGAGCCGGGCCGCCACCAACTCAGCCACCAGCAGGGACGACGCATTCGCTGTCATATCACGACTCCTCAAAATCAACGCCTCGACGCGCCCGGCCCGATCGCGCATAACCGGTGCCGCCATGGCGCCGCGCCCGACCTCGCCGATCGAACCCGGCCAATGGGTTCGCAATCCCGCCCGGCCGGAATGGGGGGTCGGCCAGGTGCAATCCGCGATCGGCGACCGGATCACGGTCAATTTCGAGCACATTGGCAAAATTCTGATGAACATCGCCAGCGTGCCGCTCGAAATCATCGCCGAGGACGAGCCCTAATTTTCGCCGCGCCCCGCTCTCCCTCTTGCGTTGCGTCGTGCCAAGGCTGAATTTAGGGAGATCGGACGCCGCCCGGCAAAGCCCGGGGGCGAAGCCGGCGTAAGGCAGGGGTTTGGCGACATATGCGCGATCCATTCGGCCGCGATATCACCTATCTCCGCGTATCGGTCACCGACCGCTGCGATTTCCGCTGCGTCTATTGCATGGCCGAGGATATGACCTTCCTGCCGAAGGCGGAAATCCTCTCGCTCGAGGAGCTGGAGCGGCTTTGCGGCGCCTTCATCGCGCTCGGCGTCACCAAACTCCGCATCACCGGCGGCGAGCCGCTGGTCCGGCGCGATGTCATGCGCCTCATCGAGGGGCTCGGCGCGCGGCTCGGCGGCGGCCTGGAGGAGCTGACGCTGACCACCAACGCGAGCCAGCTCGCCCGCTTCGCCGAGGGGCTGCGCGCCGCCGGGGTGCGGCGGATCAATGTCAGCCTCGATACGCTGGACGCCGCGACTTTCACCGCCATCACCCGCTGGGGCCGGATCGAGCGGACGCTGGACGGCATCTTCGCCGCCAAGGCCGCCGGCCTCGCGGTCAAGATCAACATGGTCGCGCTCAAGGGGGTGAACGAGCATGAGGTGGACGCCATGCTCGCCTGGTGCGGCGAGCACGGGTTCGATCTCTGCCTGATCGAGACCATGCCGCTCGGCGAGATCGAGGGTGATCGCACGGCGCAATATCTGCCGCTCTCGCTGATCCGGGCGCGGCTCCGCGAACGCTGGACGCTGACGCCGAGCGCCTATCGCACCGGCGGGCCGGCACGCTATGACACGGTCGCCGAAACCGGGCGGCGGATCGGCTTCATCACGCCGATGACGCATAATTTCTGCGAATCCTGCAACCGCGTGCGCCTCACCTGCACGGGGACGCTGTTCATGTGCCTCGGCCAGGAGGATGCCGCCGATCTCCGCGCCACCCTCCGCCGGGACGCGAGCGACGACGCGCTGCAGGAGGCGATTCTGGCGGCGATCGCGCGCAAGCCGAAGGGCCATGATTTCATCATCGACCGCGACCACCGCCGCCCCGCCCTCGCCCGCCACATGAGTGTCACCGGCGGCTGACCGGGTCGCGTCACGGATCACCTCGGGGCGGTGCTTCGCGGAGCTGGGGGTTATCGAAACGCGGGTTGCGCCAGGCATAGAGGGCTTCGGCGAGCGCCTCGGCGAGGTCGCGCTTTTCCGCCTCGCCAAGCCGGGTGGCGATTTCGATCTGCTGGCGCGGGCCTGCAAGCAGAAGCGCCGGCACCCGCCCCGGGCGCTCGCGCAATTCGACGCGGAGCCAGGACGGATCGAGCACGCGCTCCCGCCGCGCCCCCTTGCGGTCGGTGCGGATCACGCGGAGCCGGCGCGCGGACAGCAGCACCACCTCGCTCTCGCGCGCAACCCGCGCATGGGCGCGGATCAGAACGGCGGCGAGCACGATCTCGGCACCGCTGAAGCCCGCGACCGGCCACGCGCCGAGCAGGAAGAACAGCAACGCGGTCAGGCCGCTCGCGGCGCCGACGGCCGCGATCAGCCCGACCAGGCCGCGCCGCGAGAGGCTGCGATGCGGCACGATCACCGCCTCGAACAGCGGCACCTCGGTCGCCATGTCGCTCATATCGCCGCGCCGTGCCCGCGCATGGCGCCCAAGATCAGGCATCCGTTCGCGCTTGTCATCTCAAGTTTGCGGCGCGAGAAGCAGGACATGCCGAAGGTCGCCCCCAAGCCGCCGAAATCCTCGCGCCCGGGCGCGGCCAAGCCGCTCTCGGCGGATGCGGCGCGGCACTTCATCGCCGCCCTCGCCCGCGCCAACCCCGACCCACGCACCGAGCTTCGCTATCGTGATCCGTTCACGCTCCTGGTCGCCGTCGTTTTGTCGGCGCAGACCACCGACGCCGCGGTCAACCGCGCAACCCCGGCGCTGTTCGCCGCCGCCCCCGATGCGCGGGCGATGGCGGCGCTCGGCGCCGAGGGCATCGCCCCGTTCATCCGTTCGATCGGGCTCTGGCAGGCCAAGGCGCGCCATCTCGCCGAACTCGCGCGGCTGCTCGTCGAGCGCCATGGCGGCGTCGTGCCCGGCGATCGCGCCGCCCTCGAGGCGCTGCCCGGGGTCGGGCGCAAGACCGCCAATGTCGTCCTCAATGTCGCTTTCGGGCAGGCGACGATGGCGGTCGATACCCATATTTTTCGCGTAAGCAACCGCACCGGCCTCGCCCCCGGCAAGACGCCGCGCGCGGTCGAGGAGGCGCTGCTCAAGCGTCTGCCGCCGGAGACGCTGCGCGATGCCCATCACTGGCTGATCCTGCTCGGGCGCTATGTCTGCCGCGCCCGCACGCCCGAATGCTGGCGCTGCGTCGCCGCCGAATGGTGCCATTTCACCCCGAAAACGCCGCCCCCGGACGTGAAGGCCGCTACAGCCCGCCCCACACCTCCTCGGCCACCGCGACGCAGAGTTCGAGCTTCGCCCATTGCTCGGCCTCGGTGAGGAGATTGCCCTCCTCGGTCGAGGCGAAGCCGCATTGCGGCGAAAGCGCGAGCTGTTCGAGCGGCAGATAGCGCGAGGCGTCCTCGATCCGCCGCTTGAGCGCGTCCTTGCTCTCCAAGGCGCCGCTCTTGCTGGTGACGAGGCCGAGGACGACGATTTTGTTGCCTCGCGGGACGAAGCGGAGCGGCGCGAAGCCGCCGGCGCGCTCGCTGTCGTATTCCATGAAATAGGCATCGACGTCGATGCGGTTGAACAGGGTCTCGGCGACCGGCTCATAGTCGCCGCTCGCGATCCAGGTGGAGCGGAAATTGCCGCGGCAGAGATGCATGCTGACCACCATCTCCGCCGGCCGCCCGGCAATGGCGCGGTTGATGAGATCGGCATAGATGTCGAGCAGCCCCTCGACATGCTCGCCCCGACGCTTCAGCCCCTCGATCTGCTCGGGGTCGCAGAGATAGGCGATATTGACCTCATCGAGCTGGAGATAGCGGCAGCCGGCGGCGGCGAAGGCGGCGACCGCGTCGTGATAGGCGGTGCCGAGATCGGCGAAGAAGCCATCGAGTTCGGGATAGATCGCGCGGTCGATCGCCTGCCGCCCGCCGCGAAAATGGAGCACGCTCGGCGAGGGGATGGTCTGTTTCGGAACGGCCTGGCGGACATGCCCGGCGGTGAAACGGAAATCCTCGATCATCACCGGCCGGCGCCAGGCGACGCGATCGGTGACGCGAAGCGCATGCGGCAGGGTCGCGCCCTTGAACGCCACTTTCTCCGCCGGCTCATACATCTCGACGCCGTGCAGGCCGGCGAGGAAGTCGAAATGCCAATAGGCGCGGCGATATTCGCCATCGGTCGCGGCGCGAAGGCCGATCGCCTCCTGCTTTTCGATCGCGGCGATGATCGCCTCGTCCTCGATGGCGCGGAGTGCGCCGGCGCCGATCCGGCCGGCGGCGTGCTCGGCGCGCGCGGCGCGGAGACGCGGCGGGCGCAGCAGACTGCCGACGTGATCGGCGCGAAATGGCGGACGTGGGCGGGCAAGCGGCATTTTGGTTTCTCCCTAGAGCCTGATCGTTTTAGCTGTGATCACCACTGGCGATCCCAGCTAAAACGTAAATCGGTCTCTATCAATAAGGTTAGAGTGCGATTCACGTTTTATGTCGAACCGATTTCCGGTTCGACATAAAACGATCGCACTCTAGGCGGCGTTAATCACGCGAGCCTGCCGCGCTCTTGTGTCGGCGGCAAGATGCGTGAGAGAAACCCGCCAGTCAGACGGATATCCCCATGCTCGCGCGCCTGCTCGCCGACGCGGTCGCTCTCGGCCGCCGCCATGCCCTGTTGATGACCGCCCTCGCCCTCGCCCTCGCGGCCCTCGCCGGAGGGTTCGCCGCGCGCCATCTCGGCGTCGATACCGATACCGATCATATGTTCGCGGCGAGCCTTCCCTGGCGCCAGAACGAAATCGCCTTCGCCCGCGCCTTCCCGACCCTGTCTGACCCGTTGGTGGTGGTGATCGACGCCGCGATTCCCGAGGAAGCGGAGGCGACGGCGGCGGCGCTGGCACAGACGCTGGCCGCCGATCCCGCCCATTTCCGGGCGGTCACGCGCCCCGACGCGCTGCCTTTTTTCGCGCGCGAGGGGCTGCTGTTTCTCGATCGGGCCGATCTCGGCCAGCTCCTCGACCGGATCATCGACGCCCAGCCCTTTCTCGGCCAGCTCGCCGCCGACCCCTCGGCGCGCGGCCTCTTTTCGGCGCTGGCGCTGATCGGCATGGGGGTCGCGCAGGGCGAGGCCGATCTCACCCCCTATCTGCCGGCGCTCCAGAGCTTTCACGCGACGCTGGCGGCCAGCGCCGATGGCCATCCGGCGCCGCTCTCCTGGCAGCGCCTGATCGGTGGCGGCAAGCTCGCCGATCTCGCCGGGCGCTATCGCTTCGTGCTCGTCCAGCCGGTGCTCGATCACGGCGCACTGGCCCCGGGCAAGGCGGCGAGTGACGCGATCCGGGCCGCCGCCGCCGGGCTCCCCTTCGTCGCCGCCGGCCGCGCCCATGTCCGGCTCACCGGCGAGGTCGCCCTCGATGACGAGGAGTTTTCCTCGCTCGCCCAAGGCATGCTGTTCGACACCCTCGCCAGCCTCGCGCTGATCGCGCTCTGGCTCGCGCTCGCGGTGCGCGGTCTCCGCCTCATTCTCCCCATTCTCGCGACGCTGGGGCTGGGGCTCGCGCTCACCACCGGGTTCGCGGCGCTCGCGGTCGGCACGCTCAATCTGGTCTCGCTCGCCTTCGCCATTCTGTTCGTCGGCATCGCCGTCGATTTCGCGATCCAGTTCACCGTCCGCTATCGCGAGGCCCACCACGACATCCCCGATTCCGGCGCGGCGCTGGCGGCGACGGCGCGCGCCGCCGGCGGGCCGATCCTGATCGCAGCAACGGCGACCGCCGCCGGGTTTTACGCGTTCGTGCCGACCGCCTTCGCCGGGGTTGCCGAACTCGGCCTCATCGCCGGCACCGGCATGATCATCGCGTTTCTTTGCACGATTTTGTTTCTGCCGGCGTTTCTCACCCTCGCCCGCCCGCAAGGCGAGGCGCGCGCGATCGGGTTCGCGGCCGGCGATGCCCTGGAGCGCCGTCTCGATCGCGGCCGCGCGCCGCTCTTGACCGGTTTCGCCGCGCTCGCCCTGCTCGGTCTGTTCCTGCTCCCCCATCTCGGGTTCGATTCCGATCCGCTGCACACCAAGAACCCGCATGGCGAGGCGATGCGCACCCTCCATGACCTCATGGACGACCCGCTCACCAACCCGACCAGCATCGACATTCTGACGCCGGACGCCGACGCCGCGGACCAATTGGCGGCAAGGCTCGATCATCTGCCGCAGGTCGCCGATGTCCTCACCCTCGACCGCTTCGTGCCCGCCGATCAGCCGGCCAAGCTCGCCCTGATCCAGGACGCAGCCAGCGTGCTGGCGACGACGCTGGCCCCGCGCGAGACGGCGCCGGTCACCGCCGATCAGATCCGGCTCGCGATCGCGACGGCGCGGAGCGCGCTCGCCCCGGCACTGCAAAAACTGCCGCAAGATCACCCGCTGGCGCGGATCGATGCCGATCTCGCCCGCCTCGCCGCCGCGCCCGACGCCGCGCTGATGGCGATGAACGGCGCCCTGACCCGGTTTCTGCCCGAGGAACTGGCGCGTCTTCGCATCGCGCTCGCGGCGAAAGCGGTGACGCGCGCCGATCTGCCGCCCGAGATCATCCGCGATTGGCGCAGCCCCGATGGCCGGGTGCGGGTCGAGGCGCTGGCGACGCCCGCCGGCCACGACAGCGCCGGGCTCGCGGCCTTCGTCGCCGCCGTCCGCGCCATAGCCCCCACGGCCGGCGGCATGGCGGTGATCATCGTCGAAACCAGCGCCACCATCATCACCGCCTTCACGCACGCGGTGATCGGGGCGCTCGCGGCGATCGCGGTGATTTTGCTCGCGGCCCTCCGCCGGCCGCGCGACGCGGCGCTGGTGCTGGCGCCGCTGCTGCTCTCCGCGCTGCTGACGGTGGTCGGCATACGGCTCGCCGGGATGACGCTCAATTTCGCCAATATCATCGCGCTCCCCTTGCTGCTCGGGGTCGGGGTCTCGTTCAATATCTATTTCGTGATGAACTGGCGGGAAGGCGCGACCCGATTTCTCGGCACCGCCACGGCACGCGCCATCCTGTTCTCGGCGGCCACCACCGGAACGGCATTCGGCTCGCTCGCGCTCTCGCATCATCCGGGAACCGCGAGTCTCGGGGCGCTGCTGCTGCTCAGCCTCGCCTGCACCCTGATCGCGACCCTGGTGTTCGAGCCGCTCATGCTCGCGATAACCCGTCGTTAGGGAATTTCGGGCAGGCTCGCCGCATGCGATGGATGATGGCCGGTATGTTGCTGCTGATCCCCTTGCTGCCCCCCC
>JAKCCP010000231.1 GCA_021841985.1 Pseudomonadota bacterium
ATGCCTCTATCGAGGGCTGGTACAGCTATCTCTATGGCGATCCGACGCCCGGCAACACACTGATGCGGAAAGAAAACCCGGAAATGACGCAGGCTCTGCTCGATTACGGGCGGACGGTCCTCAAGCAACACGGCATCGTCGATTCGGGGGATACGGAAAAACTCGGGATCGGCGCCATGACCGGGGCGCGCTGGCTGGAATTTTTCCAAAGCATGCAGCAGGCCGGGCTCTATCCCAAGGATCTGGACTGGCGCGGCGCTTTCACGCTCCGCTTCGTCGACAAGGGCGTCGGCTTGCAGATGCGGCCGAAATCACCCTGACCGCATCGCCGCCCTTGCTCTCCCTCGAAGATGTCGGCCGCCGCTTTGCCAGCGGGACGGAGGCTTTGCGCGGCGTCTCGCTCGCCATCGCGGCGGGCGATTTCATCGCCCTCCTCGGCCCCTCGGGCTGCGGCAAATCGACGCTGCTCCGCCTCCTCGCCGGGCTCGATCGCCCGGATCACGGCCGGGTTTCCTGGCGCGGCGCGCCGCCCGCTTCCGGTGAGATCGGCTTCGTCTTCCAGGATCCGACGCTGCTCCCCTGGGCGAGTGCCGCGGAAAATGTCTATCTCCCGCTTCGTCTCCGCGGTGTGGCGCTCACCGAGGCGCGGCCGCGCATTGCCGAGGCGCTGGCAAAAGTCGGGCTCGCGGGGTTCGAGACCGCGCGTCCGGCGCAGCTTTCCGGCGGCATGCGGATGCGGGTCTCGATCGCCCGCGCGCTCCTCACCCGGCCGAAGCTGCTCCTGATGGACGAGCCCTTCGCGGCGCTCGACGAATTCACCCGCCACAAGCTGCAAGCCGATCTGCTCGCCTGGTGGCGAGACGCCGGCTGCACCATCGTCTTCGTCACCCATTCGATCTACGAGGCGGCGTTTCTCGCCCGCCGCGTCATTCTCATGAGCGCGCGCCCGGGGCGGATCGCCGGCGAAATCGCCGCCGATCTCCCGGCCGGGCCGGCGCGCCGGCTCGATCCCGCCTATGCCGCCCTGGTCGCGACCCTCACAAGGCGCCTCGAGGAAAGCCATCGCCAGGGGGCGCCGGCATGATCCGCCTCGCACCCGCCTTTTTCGGCCTCGCGGCACTCGCGCTCTGGGAGGGGCTGGTGCGGGCGCTCGCGGTGCCGGCCTATCTCGTGCCCGGCCCGCTCGCCATCCTCGCCGCCTTTCTCGATGATCCCGGCGGGCTGCTCGCGGCACTCGCGGCGACGCTCACCGTGACCTTCGCCGCGCTGATCGCGGCGACCCTCCTCGGCGTCGCCCTCGCCCTCGCGGTCGCGGCCACCCCGCTGCTCCGCGCCGCGATCCAGCCCTGGGCGGTCGCCTTGCAGGTGACGCCGATCGTCGCCATCGCGCCGCTGATCATCGTCTGGGTCGGCGATCCCTTCGCCGCCCTCGTCGTCTGTGCCACCATCATCGCGTTTTTTCCGGTCTTCTCGGCGACCACCGCCGGGCTCGCCGCGGTCGCGCCGGAATATCTCGATCTCTTCCGCCTCAATGGCGCGAAAACCTGGCAGACGCTCCGGCTCCTGCGGCTCCCCTCGGCGCTGCCCTATTTCCTCGCCGGCCTCCGGATTTCCGGCGGCCTCGCGCTGGTCGGCGCGGTGGTCGCGGAATTCGTCGCCGGCTCCGGCGGCTTCGCGACCGGCCTCGCCTACCGCCTGATCGAAGCCGGCTACCGGCTGCAAATCCCGCGCATGTTCGCCTGCCTCGTCCTGCTCGGCGCGGCCGGGCTTGCCATCAATGCCTCGCTCGGCGCGCTCGAGCGCTGGTTTTTGGCGCGGAGGTAGAGGGAGGAAGGGTTGTTCTTTTTGGGAAAAAAGAACCAAAAAACTTTTGTCCTGTGATTCGGTGCCGGAGGCATGCCCCTTGTTCGCCGGCCGCCAAAGCCGTATCGGCAAGGCAGCAGGAACTGGAGGGAGCGCGCCATGGCCGCGATTGCCGATATCACCGCCCGGGAAATCCTCGACAGCCGCGGCACCCCGACCATCGAGGTCGATGTCGTGCTCGATGACGGGACATTGGGCCGCGCCGCCGTCCCCTCCGGCGCCTCGACCGGCGTGCATGAAGCGGTGGAGCTGCGCGATGGCGACCCGGCGCGGTTTGGCGGCAAGGGCGTGCGCCAGGCCGTCGCCCATGTCGAGGGCGAGATTTTCGACGCCATCGCCGGAATGGACCCCGCCGCGCAGATCCATATCGACGAGACCCTGATCGATCTCGACGGCACGCCCAACAAATCCCGCCTCGGCGCCAACGCCCTGCTCGCCGTCTCGCTGGCCTGCGCCAAGGCGGCGGCGGCGGCGCATGGGATGCCGCTCTGGCGCTATCTCGGCGGCAGCCACGCGCGGACGCTTCCGGTGCCGATGATGAACATCGTCAATGGCGGCAAACACGCCGACAACCCGATCGACATCCAGGAATTCATGATCCAGCCGCTCGCCGCGCCGAGCCTCGCGGAGGCGGTGCGCATGGGGGCGGAAGTCTTCGCGGCCCTCAAGAAACTTCTCGCCGAGGCCGGGCACAACACCAATGTCGGCGACGAGGGGGGCTTCGCGCCCAATCTCCGCTCCGCCGACGAGGCGCTCTCCTTCATCAGCCGGGCGATCGAGAAGGCCGGCTACCGCGCCGGGGAGGAAATCGCGCTGGCCCTCGATTGCGCGGCGAGCGAGTTTTTCAAGGACGGGCGCTATCACCTGGCGGGCGAGGGCAAGACCCTCGATGCCGCCGGCATGACCGCCTATCTCGAAGGATTGATGGCGCGCTATCCCATCACCTCGATCGAGGATCCCTTCGCCGAGGATGACTGGGCGGGATGGAAACAAGGCAGCGAGGCCCTCGGCAAACGGGTGCAACTGGTCGGCGACGATCTCTTCGTGACCAACCCCGAGCGTCTCCGCCGCGGCATTCGCGACGGCATCTGCAACGCGATCCTGGTCAAGCTGAACCAGATCGGCACCCTGACGGAAACCCTGGAGACCATCGAAATCGCCCAGCGCGCCGGCTATGGCGCGGTGATCAGCCACCGCTCGGGCGAGACCGAGGATACCACCATCGCCGATCTCGCGGTCGCGACCAATGCCGGCCAGATCAAGACCGGCAGCCTCTCGCGCACCGACCGGCTGGCGAAATACAATCAGTTGATCCGCATCGAGGCCGAACTCGGCCGCGCCGGCCGCTATGCCGGGCGCGGCATTCTGCGCGGCTGAAGGGAGCGGACGACGCGGCGGCGGCGACAAATTTGCCAGAGATGACAAATTTGACACGGGGCAGAGACGGTTTGGTTACTTTTTCTGGCCTTCAATGCGCGGGATCGACGCGCAAAGGAGGACCGGGATGCTCAGCGTTCATTTTCGTCGCATCGCCCTCGCCCAGGGACTGCTCGCTGGCGACACGGAAAAATCAGCGTCCGCCGAGACCTCGCGCGCGGCCAATTCGCCCGATCAGGGGCATGAGAATGCCGCCCGCGACACCGCGCCCCTGCCCCTCCCCGAACCCTGTGAAGCCTCTTGACGCCTCCTTCTCGCGGGATCAATTATTTGCACACAAACAATCCCTGACGCCGCCCCGCGCCTGACGCCCGGGCGGGCGGGCGGGCGAAAGCGAGTGGGCATCGATGACGAGGGCAGCGGGCACGCGCGCGCCCGCCTCTGACCAAGCCCCCGCCTCGGATGAAACGCCGGGGTTCGGGGATTACGTGGTGGAAGCGCAAGCGGGTTTCCTGCTGCGCCGCGCCCATCAGCGCCATGCCGCTTTGTTCCAGGAGATGATGGGCCGGCGCGACCTGACGCCGACCCAGTTCACCGCCCTGATCAAGATCGTCGAATGCGGCACGGTGACGCAAAATCGGCTCGGCCGCCTTGCCGCCATGGACCCGGCGACGATCCAGGGCGTGGTCCGGCGCCTGGTTGCGCGCGGGCTGGTTCGACGCGAGTTCGACCCCGCCGACCGCCGCACCCATGTGCTGTGCGCAACGGACACGGGGCTTGAACTGGCGCGGCAAGCCGTGGCATGCGCAACCGCCATCACCACCGCGACCCTGGCGCCGCTTTCGCCCGCGGAACGGCCTTTGTTTCTCTCTCTCCTCAAGAAGTTGATCTGAACGATGCCGGTACACCCCACGACCACGCTTGGCTTTGGCTTCGATTTTCCGGCGCTCGCGACGCGGGACGGGCTGATCCGGCTCGATCAGGCGTTCCTCGCCGAACTCGGCGCCGAGGACGCCGCGCTCGCCGCAAGCCTGCTCGCCGCCCGCGCCGCGCCGGAGGCGGTCGTGGCCAAGGACGAGAGCGATCTCGTCATCGCCCTCGGCCGCCATCTCGACCGGTTCGTGGCAAGCCTGTTCGGCATCGGCGCGGAAGCCGGGGCGCTGGCCCGCCGCACCCATGATCTCGATCCGATCCATGCCTGCAAGCGGCTGTTCGTGCAGCGCCAGGCCGTCCGCCAGTATCCCGATGCCGCCGGCTTCGACGGCGAAGCGTTGCGCGTGGCGCTGGAGGAACGAATCGGCGACGTTTTGAACGAATCCGCCTTCGCCACCGCTATCGCCGGTTTCGAGGCCACGGGCGATGAGCAGGCGCTCGATCTCGCGCGTCGCTATGCCGCCTGGGCGGTGCTGAGCGCGGCGGGCCAGGCGCGGCATCGCGATGGCACCCTGTTTAAGGTGCCGCGCAAGCCCGATCCCGAGCATCTGGTGCCCATCGAGACCATCATCCGCGACGGCGTCACCATGCTGCGCCTGCCCGAACATGATTGGCGCGCGCGGGATGGGTTCGCGCTCACCGATCCCGGGATGAATGATCAGCAGGCGCTCGATCAGATGAATTACTGCATCTGGTGCCACAACCAGGGCAAGGATTCCTGCGCGAAGGGCCTGCGCGACCGCAAGAGCGGCGAATTCCAGAAATCCCCCTTCGGCGTCACCCTCGCCGGCTGCCCGCTTGAGGAAAAAATCAGCGAGATGCACACCCTCCGCGCCGAGGGGGCGGCGATCGGGGCGTTTGCCATCATCGCCATCGATAATCCGATGATGGCGGCGACCGGGCATCGCATCTGCAATGACTGCATGAAGGCGTGCATCTATCAAAAACAGGACGCGGTCGATATTCCCCAGGCCGAGACCTCGATTCTCCGCGATATCCTGGCGCTGCCCTGGGGGGTCGAGATCTACGCCCTTCTCACCCGCTGGAACCCGCTCGATATCCGCCGCCCGCTGCCGCGCCCGGAGAGCGGGCGGGCGGTGCTGGTGGTCGGGCTCGGCCCGGCCGGCTTCACGCTCGCCCATCATCTGCTCAATGACGGCCACAGCGTGGTCGCGATCGACGGGCTCAAGATCGAGCCGCTCGGCGTCGATCTCCAGGCGCCGGTCCGCGACGCCGAAACCTTGTTCGAAAATCTCGACGACCGGGTGATGGCCGGGTTCGGGGGTGTGGCCGAATACGGCATCACCGTGCGCTGGAACAAGAACTATCTCAAGCTGATCCGGCTTTTGCTCGAGCGGCGGGCGGGGTTCGCGATGTTCGGCGGGGTGCGGTTCGGCGGCGGGGCGACGCTTTCCATCGACGATGCCTGGGCGATGGGGTTCGACCATATCGCGCTCGCCATGGGGGCGGGGCGGCCGACCGTGCTCGACGTCCCCAACGGGCTCGCGCGCGGGGTGCGCCAGGCCTCCGATTTCCTGATGGCGCTACAACTCACCGGCGCGGCGAAATTCTCCTCGATCGCCAATCTGCAAATCCGCCTGCCCGTGGTGGTGATCGGCGGCGGCCTCACCGCCATCGACACCGCGACCGAAAGCCTCGCCTATTATGTCCGCCAGGTGGAAAAATTCGCCCGCCGCCATGAAACCCTGGTTGCCGAGCGCGGCGCGGACGCGGTGCGGGCCGGCTGGTCGGCGGAGGAGCGCGAAATCGCCGCCGAATTCCTCACCCATGCGGCGGCCATCCGCGCCGAGCGCGCGGCGGCGGCGGCTTCCGGCCGGGCGCCGCGTTTCGCGCCGCTGCTCGATGCCTGGGGGGGTGCCACCATCGCCTATCGTCGCCGGCTGATCGACGCCCCCTCCTATACCCTCAACCACGAGGAGGTCGCGAAAGCGCTGGAAGAAGGGGTGCGTTTCGCCGAGGGGCTGACCCCGGCCGCCGTCGAGGTCGATCAGTATGGCCATGCCGCCGCCTTGCGGGCCAAGCGCGGCGATGGCGCGGAAATCGTCTTGCCGGCGCGCGCCATTCTGGTCGCCGCCGGGACGCAGCCCAATACCGTGCTGGCGCGCGAGGATCGGCGGATCGCCCTCGATGGCCGCTATTTCCAGGCGATCGGCGCCGATGGCGCGCCGGTCTCGCCCATTCGCGGCCTCGCCAAGCCGGAGCGCGCCGAGATGCTGATGCACCGCGCCCCGGATGGCCGCTTCATCAGCTTTTTCGGCGATCTCCATCCGAGCTTCTTCGGCAATGTGGTCAAAGCGATGGGGAGCGCCCGGCGCGGCTATCCGCTGGTCTCGCGCGTGCTCGCCGAGCGCCCGCCCGCCGCTCCCGGCGCCGGCGCGGCGGTGATCGCGCAAAGCCGCGCGGCGCTCACGGTCACGGTGCATGCGGTCAATCGCCTGACGCCGACCATCGTCGAGGTGGTGCTGCACGCCCCGGCGGCGGCGCGCGCCTTCCGCCCCGGCCAGTTCTTCCGCTTGCAGAATTACGAGCGCTTCGCCCCGCGTCTCGAAGAACCCGGCCTGGGCACGACCCTGCTGACGATGGAAGGGCTCGCCATGACCGGGGCGTGGACCGATCCGGCGCGCGGCCTGGTCGCGGTGATCGCGCTCGAGATGGGCGGCAGCTCCGATCTCTGCGCGATGCTTGCGCCGGGCGAGCGCGTGGTCCTGATGGGGCCGACCGGAACGCCGACCGATTTGCCGGAAGCGAGCACCGTCGCCCTCATCGGCGGCGGGCTCGGCAACGCGGTTCTGTTCAGCATCGGCGCCGCGCTCCGCGCGCGTGGCACGCGCGTCCTTTATTTCGCCGGCTACAAGAAGATGATCGACCGCTACAAGGTCGAGGAGATCGAGCGCGCCGCCGATGTCATCGTCTGGTGCTGCGACGAGGCGCCCGGTTTCACCCCGGCGCGGCCGCAGGACCGGAGCTTCGTCGGCACTATCGTCGCCGCCATGGCCGCCTATGGCGAAGGCCGGCTGGGGGCGCAGGACGTGCCGCTCGCCGATTGCGCGCATCTCGTCGCCATCGGCTCGGACCGCATGATGCAGGCGGTGGGCGCGGCGCGGCATGGCGTGCTCGCGCCGTTCCTCAAGCCCGGACACAGCGCCATCGGCTCGATCAACTCGCCGATGCAATGCATGATGAAGGAAGTCTGCGCGCAATGCCTGCAGCCGCAGATCGATCCGGTGAGCGGCGAACGAAGCGTCGTTTTCTCCTGCTTCAATCAGGATCAGGGGCTGGACCGGGTGGATTTCCCGGCGCTGGCCGAGCGCTTGCGCCAGAACAGCCTGCAGGAAAAACTGACCGCGCAATGGATCGACCGCGCGCTGCGGCGGCTGCGGCTGCGGCCTGCGTCGATCACCCCGTCCCCGGCCATGGGCTGACCCGGCCGCAGCGCCGTGAGGACAGGGCCCGTGGCACTGTCCAGCGGCAAGCGGTTGCGATAGCATCCCGGCAAAAGGCGAGGAGGGGCCGATGTCTGAGCCATTGTCTCTCGCGGTGCCGGCGGCGCCCAAGCGGTCGCTCTCCTGGCGCGGCGTGCTTCGTGCCGCCCGCGATAACCCGCTCCAGCTCTGGACCGACGCCGCCTATGCGCAAGACGTCGAGCAGCAGAGCTTCCTCGGCAAGCCGCGCCTCCTGCTCAACGCGCCCGATGCCATCCAGCACGTGCTCATTCGCGAGGCCGGCAATTTCCGTCGCACCGCGCCTTCCATCCGGCTGCTCCGCCCCTTCGTCGGGCGCGGGCTTTTGCTCAGCGAGGGCGAACTCTGGCGGCGCCAGCGGCGGGTGATTGCCCCCACCCTGGCGCCGCGCGCGCTGCCGCCTTTGATGGCCGAGGCGGCGCGGGCGATCTCGGCCGCCCTGCCGGCGCTCGACACCGCGGCCGCGGCCGCGACGCCGGTCGATCTGCTGGCGGCGATGCAGGGCCTCGCCCTCGACATCGCCGGCCGCTCGATGTTCTCGGTGGCGATGGAGGTGTTCGGCGTCGAGATGCGGCAAATGTTCACCGCGGCGTCGCGAAACATCTCACGACCGGATTTTTTCGACCTGGTGCTGCCGATCGGCATCCCCAGCCCGCGCGATTTCCGCCGCTGGTGGTTCCAGCGCCGCTGGATGGGCCTGATCAGCCGCATCATCGCCGCGCGCGAGGCGACGGACGGTAAAACCGGCGACGGCGCCGATCTCTTCGACCTTTTGCGCACCGCCTGCGCCGGGGATGGGCCGGAGGGCGCCCGCCAGCTCCGTGACGAAGTGGCGACGATGATCATCGCCGGGCACGAAACCACCGCCCTTACCCTGTTTTGGTCAGCGCTCCTCCTCGCCGCCGCGCCGGAGGTGCAGGCGCGCATCGCCGCCGAGGCGGACGGCCTCGATCTCGGACCGGACGGCGCGCCGGCGGCGCTGGAGCGGCTTTCCTACACCCGCGCCGTGGTCAGTGAGGCGCTCCGGCTCTATCCCCCGGCGGCGGTGATCGTGCGCGAGGCGATCGCCGAGACGCGCTGCGGCGCCATCACCTTCCCGCGCGGGGCGCTGGTGTTCATCGCGCCCTGGGTGCTGCACCGCCATCGCAAGCTCTGGACGGCGCCGGGGCATTTCGATCCCGGCCGCTTCCTCCCCGGGGCAGCGCCGGTGCCGCGCTTCGCCTATCTCCCCTTCGGCGCCGGCCCCCGGGTTTGCGTCGGCGCTCAGTTCGCGCTCGCCGAGGCGACCCTGGTGCTGGCGACCCTGGTGCGGCGCTTCGTGATCACCCGTGGCGACGAGGCGCCGGTGATGCCGGTCAGCGTGGTGACGACGCAGCCCGACCGGGCACCGCCGTTCCATCTCGCGGCGCGGCCGGGCGCAGCATGAAGAGCGCGGCCAGCGCGGAGAGGCACAGCCCGGCGGAGACGAGAAGCGCGTAGAGCCCGAGCCGGTCGAGGATCAGGCCGAACAGCAAGGGCGCCAGCGCCTGCGCCGCGCGCGCCGGGGCGCCGAGCCAGCCGGTGCGCGCGCCATAGCCGTGCGGGCCGAAAATCGCTAATCTTATTGTACAGCAAGC
>JAKCCP010000130.1 GCA_021841985.1 Pseudomonadota bacterium
GCGCACCGGCCGCGCGCCGCCGCCCCGCACCACCACCTCATCGCCCACCGCCAGCGCCTCGACGGCAATCTCCCCCCGCTTCGTGCGAATGCGCGTGCCGCGCGCAAAGCAGGCAACCGCGAAGCCGAGGACGTTGAGTTCCGTGACATCAACCGGTGTGACCGGATTTTCCACGCCGAGCATGGCGGTGGCGTCGAAAGAGTCAGGTCCGGCGGAGGGTGCCCAATCGGAATAGTCGCTCGCGGTCGCGAAATTGTTGAGGTCGGTCGTGCCGTCATTGATCGAGAAATAGGCCGGCGCGCCACCCACCAATTCCGCGCTGCCGGGTGCGGCATAGCGGAAAAGATCAAGCACGCTGTAATAACCAGCCGTGTCGGGTGGAGCCACGACGCCCGAAAAACGCCCGAGCGCGTGGGTCAGTTCATGCTCGGCGATGCCGATGAAATCGGCCTCGTTGGGCACCGCGCGGTCGGTCGTGCTGTAATTGTAATCGGGATAGGTGCTGCTGAAACCGACATAGCCGTCGATCTCGCTGCTCCTGGCCGGGAGCAATCCCCAGGCTTTTTCCTCGGCCGGGGAAATCAGGAAATCGCTGCTCCCGGCTGGGTTGGTTTTGGGAAGATCGGCAATGGCGGCGGCATCGGTCGGCGAACTGACATTATCCTTGAGAAGCGCCATCAGTTGAGTGTAGCTCAGCAGCGGACCGGAGGAAGTTCCGCCCAGGCTGTCATAGCCGGCGATCGGCGTGCCGTCATACTCGCCCCAGCCCACCGCGATATTCACGGTGATCGGGTCGGTGATCAGGGCATCAAGATAATCCGCCGCCGCGGTCAGCGCGACCTTGAAGGCGGCCGGCGCGGTGGCGACACTGGGGTCGAATTCAAGGTTGATATCCATGGCTTCTTTTCCCGGCCACCACTACGACAGAGCTTAGGGAGCGTGCGTCTTCCTGTAAAGAAAAAGTGAGCAGGGTACTACGAAGCTAGCGCGGCGGCCGAATAGAATATTGTGGCAGGCAACAAACGGGCGAGCAATAATATTGAAAAATTCATAGGAAAAATCGAGAACTGAGGAATGGGGTCACTATGATGGAAAAAAAGGGAACGCTTACGTCGCCTTGTTACCGCCTGTGCACATTTTGCACAAAACTCTGCGTATTATCGCGCCGGTCGCGCAATGATAAATGAGATAAGTCCACAATTTTGGATTACAGCCAACGATACCTTCCTCGATCTGGCCACGCTTGAGAGATGTAAGCTTTTTGCGGAACCCAAAAGCAACCACTCATGGAGAAAAACCGTGAGCGATCCAGTTTCTTCGAAAAGAAGCTCCTTCGTTGCCCATTTAGACGACTTGCCGGTCATGAATATTCCGGGCTTCGATTGTGCTCTCAAGGCAGTCATCTTTTATCACGGCCACGTCGTGCAAAGAGCGGCCGAGGAAAACGAACTCACGAGCTTGCTTCGCAATCTCGCGGATTACTACTGCTTGTCCTACAAGGAAGCCAGTGCGATCTATAATACCAACCTTGCAGCCGCTGGTATTAGCCCGAAGCGCTCTCCGGCAAATACGCAGCGATGAACGGGGGCAGCTGGAACGAGGCGGCGTGGATTTCCGGGCTCCAGTAGCGCGTGGTCCCGAGGATGCCCGCCGTCTCGGCGCGCACGCGCAGTTCCGTCGGCGCGAGGTCGGCGAGCCCGGCCGCTTTGGCGGCGAAGCCGAGTGTCATGAAACCGCCCGCATAGGTCGGCACGGCGGCGAGATAGGCGCTGACATGGGGGAAGAACCGGGCGCGGCGCGCACTCGTCTCGCGCAATTCGTCTTGCTGCATGAAGGGCACGCCGCACTGGTTCACGACAATGCCACAGGGCGTCAGGATGCGCGCGCAATGATAGTAAAAGGAATCGGTGAACAGCACCTCGCCAACGCCGATCGGATCGGTGGAATCGACGATGATGACATCGAACGAACCATCCGCCGCCCGCGCGACGTAGTCGATGCCGTCGCCCACGATGACCTCGGCGCGACGATCGTTCCAGGCATCGCCAGCGATGGCGGGGAGAAATTCCCTGGCGAGACGGATGACCTCGCCATCGATCTCCACCATCACCGCGCGCGCCACGCCGCGATGGCTCAACACCCGGCGTAGCACCCCGCCATCGCCGGCGCCGATGATCAAAACCCGCCCCGCCGCGCCGTGGGCGAGCAGCGGCACATGGGCGATCATTTCCTGATAGACGAACTCATCGGCCTCGGTGATCTGCACCACGCCGTCGAGCAGCATGACCCGGCCGTGCGTCGCGCTCTCGAAAATCATGATGTCCTGAAAAGCGCTTTTGACGCGCGCGAGTTCGCGCACGACGCGGAAGCGCTGTCCCCAATCGGGATAGAGCGTCTCGTTCACCCAGACATCGGCGTTCATGGTCAGCGCAGAATGCCGCGGCGGCGCTCGTCGAGATCGACGCGCGTCGGGCGGAAGGCGGCGCGCAGCACCGGCACCGAGCGATAGGGATCGCATTTGCCGCACATGAAAATATCGATCGCGGCAAAATCGCGCTCCGGCCAAGTGTGGATGGAGATATGGCTTTCGGCCAGCACGACCACCCCGGAAACCCCGCCATTGGGCGAGAAATGATGGAAATGGCTGTGCAGGATGGTGGCGTCGGCGGCCTCGGCGGCGGCGCACAGCGCCCGCTCGATCGATTTGGGATCGCACAGATGATGCGCGCCCCAGAGATCGACCAGAAGATGCGTGCCGGCGAAACGTTCGCCGTCGCGCTCGACGAAATAATCCTTCGGCCCCAGATCGGCGCCAGAAAAATCCTGGTTGCTGCTCGGAGTGTCCGAGACCATCCCCAGCGGGCTGAGTGCGTCCATCGCGTACCCCTGTCCTACCAGCAGACGGCCTGTTGGGCGATCGCCCCCTTGGGCCAAGAGGGGGGGGGAATAAGCGATGGCGGCCCGCCACGCAAGACCCAATTTCGCCGCTCCGTTATACCGACCCCCGGGTCATCGGCTGAAGGGTATTTGGGAGGAACCAGGGCTTTGCCCTGGACCCACTGTGGGCAGCGCCCCCAGACCCGCATCATGGGAAGGATTGCAAAGGCTCCGCCTTTGCTGGGGTCCAAAGGGGCAAAGCCCCTGGCCTGCAAGCGCTCCAGAATTACAAAAATCCCTCCACTCAGAACAACCCCTCGATCGCGCCGTCCGGGCCGAGGCGAATGGTTTCGGCGGCGGGATGGCGTGGCAGGCCGGGCATGGTCATGACCTCGCCGGCCAGCGCCACGACGAACCCCGCCCCGGCGGCGAGGCGGACCTCGCGGATCGGCAGGATATGGCCGGTGGGCGCGCCGAGCTGGGTGGGGTCGGCGGTGAAACTGTATTGCGTCTTGGCCATGCAGATCGGCAGATGGCCGAAGCCGGCGCGCTCGAACGTGGCGAGGCGCTTCCTTGCCGACTCGGCGAACGTCACGCCCCCGGCGTGATAGATGCGCTTGGCGATGGTGGTGATTTTTTCCACCAAGGGCATCTCGGGGGCATAGAGCGGCGCGAACAGCGCGGTCTTCCGCGCCAGGGTCGCGGCCACCACCTCGGCGAGCGCAGCCGCCCCCGACGCGCCCTCGGCCCAGTGGGTGCAGCGGATGGCGGGCACGTCGAGCGGGCCCAGCGCCGCCTCGACCGCCCTATATTCCGCCTCCGCGTCGCCCGCGAAATGATTGAGCGCCACCACCACGGGCAGACCGAAATTCCGCATGTTCTCGACATGGCGGAGCAGATTGGCGGTGCCGCGCGCGACCGCGGCGGCATCCGCGCGGCCAAGATCGGCCTTGGCCGTGCCGCCTTGCATCTTGAGCGCGCGCAGCGTGCCGACGATGACGACGCAATCGGGTGCGAGGCCGGCCGAGGGGCATTTGATGTCGAGGAATTTCTCGCCCCCGAGATCGGCGCCGAAGCCGGCTTCGGTGACGACGATATCGGCGAGCTTCAAGCCGAGCCGCGTCGCAATGACCGAGTTGCAGCCATGGGCGATATTGGCGAACGGCCCGCCATGCACCAGCGCCGGCGTGCCTTCGAGGCTCTGCACCAGATTGGGCATCAGGGCGTCGCGCAGCAGCACCGCCATCGCGCCCGGCGCCTTGATTTCGGCGGCGCTGACGAAGCCGCCATCGGCGCGGGCGCCGATGACCATGCGAGCGAGGCGCGCTTCCAGATCGGCGCGATCGGCGGCGAGACAAAAAGCCGCCATCACCTCGGAGGCCACCGTGATATCGAACCCGGCCTCGCGCGGCGCGCCATTGGCGATGCCGCCCAGACCGGTGATAACGCCGCGCAGGCTGCGATCGTTGAGGTCGAGGGCGCGGCGCCAGGTGATGCGGCGCGGATCGAGCCCGGCTTCGTTGCCCCAGTAGAGGTGATTGTCGATCATCGCCGCGAGCAAGTTGTTGGCGGCGGTGATGGCGTGAAAATCGCCAGTGAAGTGGAGATTGATCTCCTCCATCGGCGCGATCTGCGCCCGCCCGCCCCCCGTCGCGCCGCCTTTCTGGCCGAAACAGGGGCCAAGGCTCGGCTCGCGCAGACAGATCATGGCGCGCCGGCCGATGGCGTTCAGCGCATCGGCGAGCCCGATACTGGTGGTGGTCTTGCCCTCGCCCGCCGGGGTCGGGCTGATGCCCACCATCAGCACCAGCGCGCCATCCGGGCGCCCGGCCTGGCTGGCGATGAAGTCGAAATCGATTTTCGCCTTGTAGCGCCCATAAGGTTCGAGGGCTTCGGCGGGGATGCCGGCGCGGGCGGCGATTTCGGCGATGGGGCGGAGTTTGACGCGGCGCGCGATCTCGAGATCGCTCGGGAATGACGTGCTCATGGCCGCGATTTGACACGGCGCGGCAGTGAAAGCCACCCTTTTGTCAGCAACGCGGCACCCGCGTTACCAGAGAGGGCCGACGCGGCGCGGCGCGGCGCCACGGCGGCAGGCGCCGGGATCCTCGGTGAGGCGGAAATCGGCCCGCGCCGCGCTGAAAAGCGGGCTGTAGAAAGGGTCGGGTGACGCAAACAGGCCGGGCCAGCGCGCGGCGAGCGGCGTGAGTTCGGCTTGCCCGAGGGCAACCGGCGGCGCGCCATGGTGGCGGAGCGGGAACAGGCCGCAGGCGAGCACGCGGAGGCCGCGCGCGCGGAGGCGCAGGCATAAATCGAAAGCAGCGAGCCCACCCAGTGCGGGCGAAAACCCGCCCACCGTCTCGAAAGCGGCGCGCGGCAGCATCAGCGCGGCGCTGGAGGCGCAGCGCACGTCGCGCGTCACCGTCAACCCCCCGCCGGGGCCGGGGTTGCGCGGACCGCCGGCGAGATAGGCCTCGTCGCCGCAAAACGCCGGCGCCGCCCCCAGCGTGCCGCCCACCACCCAGCCCATCTCACGCACCTGATCGTCGGGCGTGAGCAGAAGGGGGGTGGCGGCGCCAATGCCGGGGCGCGCGGCCAGCGTAACCAGTCGGGCGAACCAGTCGTCACCGACCAGCGGCGCGATCGCTTCATCCAGAAAAAGCACGAAATGCGCCCCCCGCCCGGCGCGTTTCAGCGCCTGATTGCGTGCGGCCGGATCGGCGGCGCATTCGACGACCCGATAGGGGCGGGCGCCGGCGCTCGCTGCGAGGCTGGCGCCCAAGGCGTCGGCGCGGCCCGAGCCGTCGCGGGCGATGACCACCAGGATCTCGCCCCCGACCTCGGGCCAATGAAGCGCGCACTGATCATGCACCAGGCCCGGCATGACACGGGCGGGCAGGCCGGCGCGGGCGAGATGGCGGGTGATCGCCGCGCGCCGCGCCTCCTCCCGCACTGCGCCGAGGGCGGCGGCGCGGCCCAGCAGATGGCGGCGCTTGCGATAGAGCACGCGTGGCAGATGGGCGATGGCGCGGGCGCGTTCCAGCGCGCGCAGCACGAACTCAGATCGCTCCGCCCCCGCCCAGTCGCGATCGGGGGGCAGGGCGGCGCGGGCGAGGCGGGTGGTGAAAAGCAACGGGCGGAACATGGCGCGCCGGGCGAGGAAGGCGTCATGGGAAAAAGCGGTATCGGCAATGATCATGGCGACGTTGTCGAGCGTCTCATCGGCAAGCGCGGCATCGGCGATCACCAGATCGGCCTGGCTTGCGGCGGCGGCGGCCAGCAGGTGGAAGACGGCATCGGGGGTGAGCGCGTCGTCGTGGTCGAGCAGCGCCAGATGCGTGCCGGTCGCGGCCCGCACGCCCTGCGCGAAGGCCGCGCCGAAGCCGCGCGGACGGCGGTTGCGGCGCAATTTTATGCGGGAATCGTCCGCCGCTGCTTCGCCGAGCAGCCGCGCGATCGCCGGATCGGTCGAGCCGTCATCGACCACGACGAGTTCAAATGCCCCCGCCCACTGGCCGCGCACGCTGGCGATGGCCTCGGCAAGCCACTCCGGGCGCGGGTTATGGACGGTCATGACGAGGGACAGCCGCAAACCCTCCGTTTGGGCCGCGAGCCGGGCCTGGAGCCGGGCCGCGAGCCGCGCGGAGAGGCGGCGGTTGGCGCCCTTGATGAAGGCGGTGATCGCCGGATTGGCGTGGGCGCGTTGCGGCGAGCCGGCGAGGACATCCGCGCTGCCGGCGAGGCGGGCCGCGAAAGGTTGCATTGTGAGTGCCGCGGCATTGAGCGGCAGCGGCAGGCGGAAGCCGCATTGCCGCCCGGCCAGCCCCGCCGCCTCGACATCCGGGCGGGGCAAATCGGCTGGGCCGCGCGCGATGACCTCCTCTCCGCTTACGATCTCGATCTCGAGCGGAGACGCGGGATCGACGAGATTGAGCGCCCAGCCGATGGCAACCCCCTCCTCGATGCGCTCGAAGCGTCCGGTGAAACCAGGCAAAACCGGGGCGGGCAGGGGGCTTCCCACCAGCTCATGCCCGCTCTCGGCGAGCACCACGCGGAGTGCCGGTGGTGCCGCGAACATTGCCAGCGGGCGCGGCGTGTAGGGCAGCAGAAAACCGCCGGCGCCGTTGCCGATCCCGGAAGCGGCGAGATCGGGGCGCGGCTGATCGGCCGAGGCGCGCGCCACCTCCCTCCCATCCTCCAGCAGCCGGACGCTGAGCCCGCGCCCCGGCCGCGCGAGATCGACCGCCCAGCCGCGAAGGCCGTTTTCCATAAACCGATCGACATAGCCGGCGAGCCCGATGTCCTGCGCGGTGAGCGAGAGAGAGACGTCGTCGCACGCGGCGCCGGCGATGACCGGGGTGAGAAGGCTCGGCGCGCCGAGCGGGGCGAGGCGGGTGAGGGCGATCGCGAAGCGATAGAGCCCGGCTGCGTCGCGCTGAGCAAAACCACGCCCGAACACCCATTCGCCCGCGGCGATCTCGACCTGGAGCGCCGGGTCATAGGGCAGGGCGAGGCGGAACGCGCCGGCCACTACCCGGCCGGCCTCGCCCTCGCCCCAGCCGAAGGCGAGGAGGCGCAGGCGATGGTGCGGGGCGAGCGCCAGCGGCGCCGCCAGCACGCTTGCGCCGTCCGACAGGCGCAGCAGATCAAGCCGCCAGCCGAGCCGATGCGCTGGCAAGGGGAAGGCGAAATCGAACGCCGCCGGCGCGGCCTCGGGGCGCGGTTGCAGCGCGATCGTGCCGATCATCGCGCGATCGAGCAGCACGGCGAGCCGGGGCGGGCCGCTTTCCGCCGCCCCGGCCAGCAGCGCCGCCGGCAGCCGGCCGGTGACCCGCCGATCCGGGCCGATCGCGACCGCGGCGCGGGGGCTCATCTCGCCGGTTCGGCCGGTTTCGCCCGCGGGGCCGAACCGATCGCGAACTGCGCCAGCAGATCGCCGAGATGGCCGATCTCCTCGAGCCGCAACCCGGCCGGCGCGGCCAGCCGCTTTGCCCCGCGTGCGAGATGGCGGGGCAGCGAGGCGCCGGCAAAGCCGAGCTTCGCCGCCTCGCGCAGCCGCGCCTCGGCCTGCGCCACCTGGCGGATCTCCCCGGAAAGCCCGACCTCGCCGAAATAGACGTGATCGGGCCGCGTCGGGGTATCGCTGCTCGCTGAAATCAGCGCCGCCGCGACCGCGAGATCGGCCGCCGGCTCGCTGATGCGCAAGCCGCCGGCGATATTGAGATAGACGTCGTTGCCGGCCAGCCTGAGGCCGCAGCGCGCCTCCAGCACCGCCAGCAGCATGGCGAGCCGCCCGCCATCCCAGCCGATCACCGCCCGCCGCGGCGCGCCCCCGGCATTGGGCGCCAACAGCGCCTGCACCTCGAGCAGCACCGGGCGGGTGCCCTCGATCCCGGCGAACACCGCCGAGCCCGCGACATTACCGCGCCGCTCGGCAAGGAACAGCGCCGAAGGATTGGCGACCTCGGCGAGGCCGTGATCGGTCATCTCGAACACCCCGATTTCATCGGTCGCGCCATAGCGGTTCTTGACGCCGCGCAGGATGCGAAACTGATGGCCGCGCTCGCCCTCGAAATAGAGCACGGCGTCAACCATGTGTTCGAGCACCCGCGGCCCCGCGATGGCACCATCCTTGGTCACATGCCCCACCAGAACCAGGGAAAAGCCGATGTTCTTGGCCAGGCGGATCAGCTCGAAGCCGGAGGCGCGCACCTGGGTCAGCGTGCCGGGGATGGCATCAAAATTGTCGAGCCACATGGTCTGGATCGAATCGATGACCACCAGGTCGACGCCGCGCCGGCTCTCCAGGGTCGCGGCGATATCGGGCAGATGGGTCGCGGCGGCGAGTTCGAGCGGCGCCGCGGCGAGGTTGAGCCGGCGGGCGCGCAGCCGCACCTGCTCGACCGACTCCTCGCCGGTGATATAAATCACCTTCTGGCCGCTGGCGGCGAGCCGGGCCGCCGCCTGGAGCATCAGCGTCGATTTGCCGATGCCGGGATCGCCGCCGACCAGGGCCGCGCCGCCCGGCACCAGCCCACCGCCGAGCACGCGATCGAACTCGGCAATGCCGGTGACAAGGCGCGGCGGCGGCGGCGCGCTGCCAGCCAGCCCGACCAGCGCAATCCCCCGCCCCGGCGCGGGCGCGCGCCCGAGAGCGGTGGGGCGGGCGGCGGCAACCTCCTCAACCAGGCTGTTCCACGCCCCACAGGCCTCACATCGCCCCACCCATTTGGCGGCAACCGCGCCACACGCCTGACAGACAAACCGAGTT
>JAKCCP010000399.1 GCA_021841985.1 Pseudomonadota bacterium
GTCGGGCCGGGCATGAGGTCAGGTCGGGCATGAGGAGGAGACCATGAGCCGCTATTTCACCGAGGCGAATTCAGACGAGATCGTCAACGCCCGCATGGGCGAGGCCGTCCCTCCGCGCCTGCGCCAGGTGATGGCGGCGCTGGTCCGCCACCTCCACGCCTTCGCCAAGGAGGTCGAACTGACCGAGGCGGAATGGGCGTTCGGCATCGATTTCCTGACCAAAGCCGGCCAGATGTGCAGCGAGGAGCGGCAGGAATTCATCCTGCTCTCCGACGTGCTCGGCCTCTCGATGCTGGTCGATGCGATCAACCACCGCCGCCCGGCGGGGGCGACCGAAAACACCGTCCTCGGCCCGTTCCACGTCGCCGGCGCGCCGCTCCGGGCGATGGGCGAGCGGATCACGCTCGATGGCCAGGGCGAGACCTGTCTCTATACCGGCCGCGTCGTCGACCTCCGTGATGCGCCGATCGCGGGCGCGCGGATCGACGTGTGGTCGGACAACGCGGAGGGGTTTTATTCCGTCCAGCAGCCCGGCCTCCAGGACAAGTGGAACAACCGCGGCGTTTTCGTGACCGGGGCGGACGGCAAATACGACTTCATCGGCATCAAGCCGGTGAGCTACCCGATCCCGGATGACGGGCCGGTGGGCAAGATGCTGGCCGCCCTCGGCCGTCACCCGAAGCGACCCGCGCACATGCATTTCATGATCACCGCGCCGGGCTATCAGCGTCTGGTCACCCACACCTTCGTCGGCGACGATCCCTGGCTCGACTCCGATGCCGTGTTCGGCGTGAAGGCGACGCTGATCGCCCCCTTCGAGCCCGCCGAGGACGGGCGCACAAGCTGGCGTTCCCCCTTCGACTTCGTCCTCACCCCGAGCGGCTGAGCCCCAGCGGCTGAGCGCGGGCGGCTGAGCGCGGGCGGGCGCTTGCCGGGCCGGGCCGGCTCGGGCAGGATCGGGGGAGAAAAAAACCGGAGGAGAACGAACCATGCCAACGCATCAGGGTGCCTGTTTCTGCGGCGCCGTCGCGATCGAGGTCAGCGGCGAGCCCGAGGGCATGGGCTTCTGCCATTGCCGCTCCTGCCGCTCCTGGTCGGGCGGGCCGGTCAACGCCTTCAGCCTGTGGAAGCCGGAGGCCGTGCGGGTGACCAAAGGCGAGGAACATATCGCGAGCTTCGCCAAGACGCCGATGAGCGAGCGCAAATTCTGCGCCCTCTGCGGCGGCCATCTGATGACCAACCACCCATCGCTCGGCCTCGTCGATGTCTTCTCGGCGACGATCCCGAGCCTCGACCACCAGCCGGCGCTGCACGTCAATTATCGCGAGACGGTGCTCCACCTCCATGACGGGCTGCCGAAATTCGCCGATTTCCCGGCGGCCTTCGGGGGTTCGGGGGAAATGCTGCCCGAGTGAGCGGATGGCCGGGCGGAACGCGGAGGAAGCGCATGGACGAGGGGCGGGAAGTGGCGGCGGCGCGGCGGCTGGCGCCGGTGATCGCGGCGGCATCGGGGCGGATCGAAATGGGGCGCGAATTGCCCGCCGACCTGGTGGACGCCCTGCACGCGGCGGGGCTGTTTCGCCTCCTCCTGCCCAAAACCCTCGACGGCGCGGAACTGGCGCCGGCGCAATTCGTGCGCGTCATCGAGACCCTCGCCGGCGCCGATGCGGCGACCGCGTGGTGCGTCTGCCAGACCGCCGGCTGCTCGCTCGCGGCCGGCTATCTCGCCCCGGAGGCGGCGCTCGAAGTGTTCGGGCCGCCGCGCGCGGTCCTCGCCTGGGGCGCCGGCGCGGCCGGGAAAGCGGAGAAAATCGCCGGCGGCTACCGCGTCAACGGCAAATGGGGGTTCGCCAGCGGCAGCCGGCACGCGACCTGGCTCGGCGGGCATTGCCGGGTGACCTTGTCCGACGGCAGCCTCGCCCGCGATGAGTCCGGCCAACTGATCGAGCGCACCATGCTGTTCCCGCGCGAGCGCGCCCGGATCGAGGATGATTGGCACGTCATCGGCCTTCGCGGCACCGGGAGTGACAGCTACGAGGTCAGCGATCTCTTCGTCCCCGACCCTCTCACTCTGTCGCGCGATGTGAATGCCGAGATCCGCGACCAGGCGCCGCTCTATCGCTTCAACACCAACCACATCTATGCCTCGGGTTTCGCCTCCGTCGCCCTCGGCCTCGCGGGCGCGATGATGGGTGATTTCGTGGCGCTCGCGGCCAGGAAAACCCCGCGCGAGGGGCAGGCGCGGCTCGCCGAGAGCGCCAGCGTCCAGGCCGAGACCGGGCGCCTGCATGCCCGCCTCGAGGCCGCCCGACGCTTCATCGCGAGCAGCCTCGCGGAGGGGATGGCGGAGATCGCCACGACCGGCGGCCTCGGCCTCGATCGGCGCATGACGATCCGCGCCGCCGCCTCGCATGCGCTGGCGGAGGCGCGCGAGGTGACGGTCGCGCTCTATCACGCCGCCGGGGTGAACGCGATTTTCAACGGCTCGCCCTTCGAGCGGCGGCTTCGCGACGGCTTCGCGGTCTCCCAGCAGGTGCAGGCGCGGAGCAACCATTTCGAGACCGTCGGCCGCCATCTCCTCGGCCTGCCGCCCGATCTCACCTTCGCCTGAGATTCTCTCCGCTCGGCGCTTATTTGTGTTCGGGAAACAGGGATAAAAGCCCGCCCTCGCTCGCGGCGCAGCGGCCGCGCTCGGTGATGAGGCCGCTCACCAGCCGCGCCGGGGTGACATCGAAGGCGGGATTGGCGGCCTGGGTTTCCTTGGGGCTCAAGCGCACCGTCGCGATGCTGCCGTCGAGCGCGCGGCCGGTGACCATCGTCACCTCGCTCGCCGGCCGCTCCTCGATCGGGATTTCGGCGATCCCGTCGCGGATCGTCCAGTCGATGGTGCTGGAGGGGACGGCGACCCAGAACGGCACCCCGGCATCGCGCGCCGCCAGCGCCTTGAGGTAGGTGCCGATCTTGTTGGCGACATCGCCCTGGCGGGTCACCCGGTCGGCGCCGACGATCACCATGTCCACCTTGCCGCGCTGCATCAGGTGGCCGCCGGCATTGTCGGCGATCAATGTGTGCGGAACGCCATGCTTGCCGAGTTCCCAGGCGGTCAGCGCCGCACCCTGGTTGCGCGGCCGCGTCTCGTCGACATAGACATGGACGTCGATGCCGTGGTCGTGCGCCATGTAGATCGGCGCCAGCGCCGTGCCCCAATCCACCGTCGCGAGCCAGCCGGCGTTGCAATGGGTCAGGATATTGACCCGCCTTCCGGCGGCGGCATGGGCGACCAATTCCAGCCCGCCCTGCCCGATCGCCGCGTTCTGCGCGACATCCTCCTCCGCGATCGCCGCCGCCTCGGCATAGGCCGCGGCAAGGCGGCGGTCGGTCGGGAGATTCTCGAGCCGCACCCGCATGCGCTCGATCGCCCAGGCGAGATTGACCGCGGTCGGGCGCGTGGCCAGCAGGATCTCGGCGCCGCGCGCCAGCGCCGCCGCCCCCGGATCGGCGCGCAGACCGAGACAAAGCCCATAGGCCGCCGCCGCCCCGATCAGCGGCGCGCCGCGCAGCAGCATGGCGCGGATCGCGTGCGCCGTCTCCTCCAGCGTCGTGAGACGCAGAATCTCGAACGACCACGGCAGCTTGGTCTGGTCGATGATGCGCACCGACCAGCCATCCTGGTCGAGCCAGATCGCGCGATAGGGGGTGCCGTCGATCTTCATCGGGACAAGTCAACTCCGCTGATGCAGGACGCAAACCAGGGTGAACAACCGCCGCGCGGTCTCGAAATCGATCTCCGCCTTGCCGGCCAGCCGCTCGCGCATGAGGGCAGCGCCTTCGTTATGGAGGCCGCGCCTTCCCATGTCGATCGCCTGGATGCGCGCCTCGCGCCCCTCGGCGATGGCGAGATGATAGCTCTCGACCAGCAGATGGTAATCCTTGATCAGCCCGCGGAACGGGCCGAGCGCCAGGACATGGATGGCCTCGGGGGCATCGTCGCCGCGGCGGATATCGAACACCAGCCGCCCCTCCTGGATCGAGAGATGGAGGTGGAACGGCCCGTCGCGGCCGGGGAGCGAGAACTGGCTGTCCGCTTCGAGATCGCGCACCGCCTGGGCGCGGTCGGCTTCGAGCAGCGGCGACAGCCGGCTCAGCGCCTCGCCCGCCAGCACCACGCGCTGCAACCGGTTATGCCCTGGCGGCGCCATGAGAAAGGTCAGCGCCCGTGGGATGGCGTCATGGGCCACCCTCCTTCATCAGGCCGAGGCTGAGCATCAGCCCGACCGTCGCCCCCTTGACCGGGCGGAGCAGCAGCAGCGTGAGCGCGAGGGTGAGCGGCACCCAGATCGCGATATGGACCCAAAGCGGCGGCGCCTCGGTCTGTTCCAGGATCAGCATGCCGGGGATGATGAGATGGCCGACGATGACGATGGTGAAATAGGGCGGCACGTCGTCCGAGCGCACCTCGCCGAGCGGCGCGGCGCAATTCCGGCAATGCGTCACGACGCGGAGATAGCCGTTGAAGATGGGGCTCTTGCCGCAGACCGGACAGCGCCCCTTGAGGCCGCGCCCGAGCGCCGTCATCAGCGGGGGCAGCGGCCAGATTCCGGGGGTCTCTGTCCTGTTCGGCTGCCAATGGCGCGGCAGGGGATGTTCCGGCACCCGGGCTCTCCTTCGCAAGGGACGGCGCGCCGGTTTGACCCATCGACGTGCCGCGCCGGTTTGCTGCAATGCAGTATGAGCGGCCGCGGGCACGCCGGCAAGCCTTCCCGGGCCCGCGCATATCAGGCGTGAGGAATATGAAGCCTAGGCGGCTTCGGCGAGCGCCGCCTGGAGCGGGGCCAGCGCCGCGCCATAGACCTGCCAGCGGCCGATCGAGGTCGCGAAAAGCGGGTTTCGCACCTGCGCGACACTCGCCGTCCGCACCGCGCGGCTGGTCTCAAAAAAGCGGAGGCAGCCCTCATCCCAATCCAGGCCGCAAAACGCGACCAGCCGCCGCGCCTCGGTGGCGAAATCGGCGACGAAATCCTCGTAACGGAGATCGAGCATCACGCCCGCCGGCAGCACCGCCCGCCAATGCGCCATCACCCGTTCATAGGCCCGCCAATAGCGGCCGAGTTCGCCGAGATCATAGGTGAAATCGAGCGCGCCGCTGAACAGCTTGGTGAAGCAGGAGACGCAGGTATCGAGCGGGTCGCGGAAGACATGGACGAATTTCGCCGCCGGCAGGGCGCGGTGGAGCAAGCCGAGATGGCGGAAATTGAGCGGCACCTTGTTGGTGATCCGCGTCGCCCCCGGCGCCAGCGCCCGGATGCGGGCGAGATAATCGGCGGCGAGGGCGCGAAACCCGGCCTCGTCCAGCGTCTCCGGCGCCGGGAACCGCGCCAGCGTCTTGTCGAGCGCGTCCATCTCGTCGCCGCCAAAAACGCCGGGGACGCTCGCCAGCACCTGCTCGACCAGCGTCGTCCCCGAGCGCGGCATGCCGACGATGAAAATCGGAAGCCTATCGGGATCGCCGCCGGGGCCGCGCACCAGGGGGGCGGGAAAGCGCTCGGGAATCGCCGCCAGCGCCGCAAGCTCGGCCGCTTCGTCATAGGTGACGAGGCGGCGCTTCAGCGCATTGCCGGCGAGGTAATGGGCCATCGCCGCGTCGTGGCGGCGGCCATCGCTCGCCGCCTTGGCCAGCGCGAAATGCGCATCCAGCCGCGACGCGGGCGGGAAGTGATCGAGCCGCGCGGCGAGCGCGGCCAGCGCCCGGTCATCGGCGTCGCCGGCGGTGAAGGTGATGATATCGGCGAGGTAGCGGTGATAGATGGGAACCAGGGGCGCGAGCGCGATGGCGCGGCGCAGCGCCGCCCGCCCGCCCTCGAGATCGCCGAGCGCGGCCAGCGTGCTGCCGAGATTGCACCAGGTATTGGCCATGTCCGGGCGCAGGTCGAGAGCGCGGCGATAGCAATCCCGCGCCGCCGCCAGCGCCCCCTCGGCATGGCGGAGGGTGCCGAGATTATGGTGGGTATCGGCGTAGTCCGGGGCGAGGCTGAGGGCACGGCAGAGATGCCGCTCGGCCTCCGCCAGGCGCCCGAGGGTCTTGAGCGCGACGCCGAGATTGTTGAGGACCGGGATATTGTCGGGGTTGCTCGCCCGCACCCGCTCGAGACAGGACACCGCCTCCGCCTCGCGGTTCTGCTCGATCAGGAAGGTGCCGAAATTGAACCGCGGGCTGGCGGCGTTGGGATCGAGCGCGATCGCGCGGCGATAGCTCGCCTCCGCCCCGGCGGCATCGCCGAGCGTCTTCAAAACCCCGGCGAGGTTGTTATGCGCGGCGGCGAGGCCGGGAGCCAGCGCGATCGCCGCGCGGAGCCGCGCCGCCGCTTCATCGAGGCGGCCGAGCTTTTCCAGAACACTGCCGAAATTGTTGAGCGCCTCGGGGAAAGCCGGGCGCAGCGCCAGCACCGTCTCGAAGACGGCGGCGGCTTCGGCGAAGCGGCCGAGCCCGGCGAGGGCATTGGCGTGATTGTTGCCAAGCTCGGGATGGGTCGGAAACCGGCGCGCCCCCAGCGCCAACATCGTCAGCGCCGCCACCGCCTCGCCCGCCGCGAGCTTGCGCGCGGCGTGGCTCGCGATGCTGGCGGGATCATTCATGTCCACCCCGCCCCGTCCCGGCTTGCCGGCAGGATGGGCGAGTGCCCGGCGCTGTTGTTTGCGATTGGCCTCCATCGCCGCCGGTTCTATCCTCGCCGCCCCTAAGAAATCATTACCGGGAGGGTTCGATGGCTCGTCTGGAGGGAAAAATCGGGATCACCGGCGCCGGCAGCGGCATCGGCGCGGCGGCGGCGCGGGCGCTGGCCGAAGAGGGGGCGCTTGTCGTGCTCAGCGGGCGGCGGCGCGAGAGCCTGGAGGCGGTGGCCGGCGGCATTCCCGGCGCCGCCATCGAGCCCGGCGATCTCGCCGACCCCGCGACCGCCCCGCGCATCGCCGCGGCGATCGCGGCGCGCCATGGCCGGCTCGACATCCTGGTCAATAATGCCGGGCTCAACGTGCTCCGCCGCGCCTGGGCGGCGCTGTCCGCCGCCGACGCCGACGAGGTGTTCGGCGCCAATCTCCACGCCGCCTTCTATTGCGTGATCGCGGCGCTGCCGATGATGCGGGCGCAAAAGGACGGGCTCCTGATCCACACCGCCTCCTTCGCCGGGCGCTTCGTGAGCCCGCTCAGCGGCCCCGCCTATTCCGCCGCCAAGCACGCGGTGGTGGCGATGAGCCATAGCCTGAACATGGAGGAATGCGTGAACGGCATCCGCTCGACGGTGATCTGCCCCGGCGAGGTCGCGACCCCGATCCTGGACCGCCGCCCGGTGCCGGTCAGCGCCGAGGACCGGGCGCGGATGCTGCGCGCCGAGGATTGCGCCGATCTCATCCGCTATGTCGCCTGTCTCCCGGCCTCGGTCTGCCTCAACGAAGTCTTGATCACCCCGACCTGGAACCGGGGCTACGTCGCCGCCCGCGCCCCGGGGGCGGGTTAGGCGGCGGGTTAGGCGGCGTTCGCATTTTCTTATTCCCTTTTCCGCCGAAGATGGGGGTGACAAAGCCGCGATGGCGCCCACATCCCGCGCGTAGGCGAAACCCTTTTGGGCAGGAGATGATCCATGCTGATCCGCCATCGGCGCGGCTTCGAGATTCCCGAGCCGCGCGTGACGCCCGAGGGGCTGGCGCTCGGCCGGCGGCGCTTCGCGGCCGGGACCGCGGCCCTCGGGCTGATGACCGGCGCCGCCTACGCCGATGCACCCCCTTCCCTCACCCCCGATCCGCGCTTTCCCCCCGGCCGCGCCCTGACCCCCGAGAAGGACGCCGAGACGTACAACAATTACTATGAGTTCAGCGACGACAAGGATCTCTGGGAGGACGCGAAAATCCTGCCGCTCCGCCCCTGGGCGATCGCGGTGGACGGCATGGTCGCCAAGCCGCAAACCTTCGCGATCGACGATATTCTGAGCAAAATGCCGCAGGAAGAACGGATTTACCGCCATCGCTGCGTCGAGGCCTGGGCCATGACGGTGCCGTGGACGGGGTTTCCGCTGCGCACCCTGCTGGCCGCGGTCGATCCCCTGGGCTCGGCGAAATATGTCGTATTCCAAACCGCTTCTTTGCCGAAATTCATGCCCGGCCTCGCCCAGCCCTGGTATCCCTGGCCCTATATCGAGGCATTGGCGATCGACGAGGCCGAAAACGACCTCGCCTTTCTCGCGACCGGCCTCTACGGCAAGCCGCTTCCGCCCCAGAACGGCGGCCCGATCCGCCTCGTGGTGCCGTGGAAATACGGCTTCAAATCGGCCAAGGCGCTGGTCAGGATCACGCTTTCGGATAAGCGCCCGGCGGTGTTCTGGCAGAGCATCCAGCCGCGGGAATACGGGTTCTGGGCCAATGTCAACCCGGCCGTCGCGCATCCGCGCTGGAGCCAGGCGAGCGAGCGCCTGCTCGGCAGCAATGAGCGGGTGCCGACCCAGATCTATAATGGCTATGGCGCCTTCGTCGCTTCGTTGTATGCTGGCCGCATGGCAGAGCCGCTTTTCATGTGAGTGTTTTGCGTCCTTGCACGGTCATCGCGGTCGGCTTCTTCGTCGCGGCCTTCGCCCTGGCGGTCACCATCCCGCCGGAGGCGCCGCTGGCGGCGGCGCTGGCCCTGCTCGACCCGTTATTGCCCGGGCACATCCATGGCGTGATCGCCGCCTACCTGCCGCCCTGGGTCTGGGGGTATGTGGCGCTGCCACTGCTGTTGCGCCCGGCCTGGCTGTTTCCGGCCGCGCTCGGCATCGTCTTCGGCGGCGCCGCGCTGTCGCTGCGCAGCGCCAGCCAGACCCGCCGCTCCCGCCACCACCCGCGCTGAGCGGAGCACGTGCCGGGAAGGCCCGCCATGCCTGTTCCGGCACAACCCAAAATCCATCATATCGTCCACGTCGACAACCTCGCCTCGATCGTCGCGGACGGTTGCCTGTGGTCGGATGCGGCGATGGTTCAGCGGCAGGGCGGCACGGTCATCGGCATGGACGGCATCAAGCAGCGTCGGCTT